>JAATGE010000275.1 GCA_015654825.1 Rhodospirillales bacterium | reverse complement strand
TCGACGAAAGCAAACTGCGCCGCCGCCTGCGCCTCGCCGGCATCACCAGCGAGTCGCTGAGCTGGGGCCTGTCCGACGGCGGCAACGGCGTCGGCTTCGACGGGGGCGCGCTGATAGGCGCCACCGCGGTCGGCAAAACACTGACGATCTACAGTTTCCGCAAAGGCTGCTGCACGGACGCGCCCGAAGCCACCCACGCCATCAGCTTCGAGCTGATCTCAGCCGATTAGGGCCAGTGAGAGGAAGGCCAGGGCTCTGCCCTGGACCCGCTGGGGCCAGTAGGCCCCAGACCCCGTTCATTGGGGGGAACGGCGAAGCCCAAAAAACGTGTCTGCTACAGGCTTCGCCGGGGAGCCGATAAAACGCCGCGCAGCGCTAAATGGGGTCTGGGGACTTGTCCCCAGCGGGTCCAGGGCAGAGCCCTGCCCTTTCTGGCGCCCCTAGCCCCAGACGCCGTCACCTGGCGGCGGCACGCACGCCGCGTTCCGGATCGGGCAGCCACAGCGCCACCAGCCCCAGCGCCGGCAGCCATGCGCACAGCTCGTACACGGTCGCGATGCTGGTGGCGTCGGCCAGTTTTCCAAGCACCGCGGCACCGATCCCGCCAAGACCGAACGCGAACCCGAACATCAGGCCGGCGACGGTGCCGACCCGCCCCGGCATCATTTCCTGCGCGTACACGACGATCGCCGGAAACGCCGAGGCAAGCAGCAGCCCGATCGGCACCGTCGCCACGATCGTCGCCGCCAGGCCGAGATGCGGCAGCGCCAGCGTAAACGGCAGCACGCCGATGATGGAAACCGAAATCACCCGCTTGCGCCCGATACGGTCGCCGATCGGGCCCCCCAGAAATGTGCCCGCCGCAAATGCCGCCAGGAACACGAACAGGCAGTACTGCGCCTCCCGCACCGGCAGATGGAAGCGGTGGATCAGATAGAAAGTGTAATAATTGCTCATGCTCGCGGTATAGAAGAACTTGCTCAGCATCAGCACCAGCAGCATTGCCATGATGAGCACGACCCGGCCCGAGACCGGTGCCGCGGCCGCGCGGCGCGCAACCACCGGCGAGGCCTCGTGCGCGCGGTACCAGCCGCCGACATAGGTCAGCACCGCCATGCCGAGCAGCGCCGCCAGCGCGAACCAGGCAATGGCCGGCTGTCCGTCCGGCACCACGACGAACGCCGCGAGCAGCGGCCCCAGTGCCGCGCCCGCATTGCCGCCCACCTGAAACAAGGATTGCGCGAACCCGTGCCGTCCGCCGGACGCCAATCGCGCCACGCGCGAGCTTTCCGGATGGAACACCGAGGAGCCGATGCCGACGAACGCCACCGCGAACAGCAGCGCCGCGTAGCTGCCGGCCGCCGACAGCAGCAGCAGCCCGACGAGCGTAAACCCCATGCCCACCGGCAGGCTGTACGGCATCGCCTTGCGGTCCGTGACATGGCCGACCACCGGCTGCAGCACACTCGCGGTCAATTGGTTGACCAGCGTAATGGCGCCGATCTGGCCAAAGCTCAGGCCATAGCGCGCCTTCAGCACCGGATAGATCGCCGGCAGCAGGCTTTGCAGCATGTCGTTCAGCAGGTGCGAAAAGCTGATGGCGCTGAGCACCGCCAGCGCCGCGCCGGTAGTAGCGCGGGTTCCCAAGGTCAAACTCTGTCCCAAGCGACCCCCTACGGCGGATAGTGATCCCGCCCTCATCATTCGGCGCGACCGCCGCCCGGTTCAATGCCGCACCGCACACAGAATGCGGCATGCCAGGGTTGCGAACCGCAGCCCGCCAAACCCACCCGTTGGCTCGATGCCGATGCCAATCCCGGAACCAACAAAATTGGGGCCTGGGGCCTAAGGCCCCAGTGGGGT
Source organism: Rhodospirillales bacterium (assembly GCA_015654825.1). Classification (GTDB taxonomy): domain Bacteria; phylum Pseudomonadota; class Alphaproteobacteria; order Acetobacterales; family Acetobacteraceae; genus CAJCIS01. The sequence continues at coordinate 5,595 of JAATGE010000275.1, read as the reverse complement.
CCTAGGGGCAAAGCCCCTAGCCTTCTTCTCTTGTTCTAGACCACCGACCCAACCCCGGCCTTTCCGCAGCGCGGCGCGCCCTGCTACAGAGCGCGCATGGCGAACGAATGGGCGCGCAAGATCGGTCAGATGCTGCGCAACGTGCGCCCTGGCCTCGCCGCGCTGGCGACCAGCCGCCTGGCACTGCCGACGCGCGGCATGGCCCTCAGCAGCCCCGCCTTCGACGATGGCGGCACGCTGCCCGACCGCTACACGCAGGACGGCGAGAGCCTGTTTCCTCCGCTCTACTGGGACCACATCCCCCCCGAGGCGAAATCGCTGGCGCTTCTGGTCGAGGACGCCGACGCCCCGTTTCCGCGCCCGCTCGTGCATGTGCTGCTGCATTCCATCCCGCCGGGCCTGTCCGGCATACCGGAGGGTGGCGTCGCGATCCGCCAGGTGCGCAAATCCCCGCTGGGCTTCAAGGCCGGCCGCAACTCGGTCGCCCGCGCCGGCTGGATGGCGCCCTCGCCGATGCCCGGCCACGGCCCGCACCGCTACGCGTTTCAGCTACTGGCCGTGGATACGATGCCGAGCTTTCCCAGTCCCCCCGGCCGCGGCGCGCTGCTGCGTGCCCTGCGTCCCAACCTGATCGCGGCGACGCGCCTGATCGGGGTTTACCAACGGCCATGAGACGGCCAACGGCCATAAGGCGGGCCGCTTGATCGGCCTCCGGGGCACGCCCCCTGCACCCTTCGCCCGCCCCCCCCGCGCCCCGCAGCGACCTGCGCCGCGCAAACCCGGTTGAGCCCATGCGAATTTCAGTTTTTGGCGTCGGCTATGTCGGCGCTGTCTCGAGCGCCTGTCTCGTCTCCCTCGGCCACGAGGTGGTCGCGGTCGACGTCTCGGCCGCCAAGCTGGAGCTGATCGACCAGGGCAAATCGCCGATCGTCGAGGACCAGCTCGAAGCGCTGATCGCCCAGGGCGTCGCGGACCAAAGGCTGCGCACGACGCAGGACGCGGTCGCGGCGATCGCCGCCACCGAAATCTCATTCGTCTCCGTCGGCACCCCGAGCGGGCCCGACGGCAGCGTTGCCATGGGCGCCGTGGTGCACGTACTGGAGCAGATCGGCCGCGCAATGAGCGGCAAATCGGCGCCGCACGCGATCGTCATGCGCTCCACGGTGCCCCCCGGCACCGCCGAAACGCTTGCCATTCCGACCTTAGAACGAACAAGCGGCCGCCGCCACGGCGAGGGTTTCCGTTATTACAGCAACCCGGAATTCCTGCGCGAAGGCACCGCGGTCAAGGATTTCTACGCCCCGCCCTTGACCCTGATCGGCGCCTCGGAGGGTGACGACGCCGCCATTCCGCGGCAGATCTACCAGGGCGTTCCATCTGCGTTCCACGTCGTGCCCTACCGCGTTGCCGAAGGCGCCAAATACCTCGCCAACGTCTACCACGCCGTCAAACTCGCCTTCGCCAACGAAGCCGGCGCCATTCTCGCCGCCCACGGCGTCGACGCGCGCGACAGTTTTCGCATGTTCTGCGAGGACCGCATCCTCAACATCTCGCCCGCCTATCTGCGCCCGGGTTTTGCGTTCGGCGGCTCCTGCCTGCCGAAGGACGTGCGAAGTTTCCTCGCGCTTGCCCGCGACGGCGGCGTCGCGGCACCTTTCCTCGGCGCCGTGCTGCCCAGCAACGAAGCCAATATCGCCCGCGTGGCGGACATGATCATGCGCCACGGCCGCCGTCCCGTCGCGCTGTTCGGCCTGGCCTTCAAATCGGGCACCGACGATTTGCGCGAATCGCCGTACGTTCTTCTCGCAGAACGCCTGATCGGCAAGGGATTCGAACTGCGCATCTTCGACCGTTCGGTGCAGCTCGCGCGCCTGATCGGCACCAACCGCGCCTACATCGAACGCGAAATCCCGCACATCGAGCGCCTGATGGCCGCCACTCCGCAAGCGGCGCTGGAACGCAGCGAAATCGTCGTCGTCGGCCACGTCGGCGGCGAGGACCGCGCTTCCCTGCCGGCACTGCTGCCCGGCCGCATCGTACTCGATCTCGCCGGCATCAGCGAACTGCGCGACCTGCCGGGCGTGGAGTACCAGGGAATTTGCTGGTGACGGAACGTCCGCGGCTGCTCTTCATCAGCCCCCGCTTTCTGTTTCCCGCCGACGAAGGCGGCAAGATCCGCACTTCGAACATCCTGCGCCAGATGAAGGGCGGCGCCTTCCACATCACGCTGGCGATGCCCGCTCCACCCGATCGCACCGCCTTCGCCGACGATATCGACGCCGTCTGCGACAATCTCGTTGCCTGGCCGCAAAATCCGCCCGCCCGACTGCGCCGCCTGCTCGCCCTCGCCTCGCACCTGCCGGTCAGCGTCGCCACCGATCGCTCCGCATCGGGCCGCGCCGCCGTCGCGAAAGCGCTGGCCACCAGCCCGGACGTCGTCGTCACCGATTTCCCCCACGCCGCGGTGCTGACGCCGCCACGCATAAACGCCGCGTCGCTGCTGTTTACCCACAACGTCGAAACGGAAATCTACGAGCGCCACGCCCGCGTCGCGGGCGGCCTGTGGCGCCTGCTGTGGCGCGACCAGGCGCGCAAGATGGCCCGTTTCGAAGCCGCCCTGGCACGGCGCTACGACGCGCTGATCGCCGTGTCCGCGCGCGATGCGGCCACGTTGCGAGGCCGTTTCGGTGCCGTCAGCACCCCGACCATCGTCACCGGCGTCGATCTGGATTTCTTTGCGTACAGCGCGCCACCAAACCCGGACCGGCCCGGCAACCGCATCGTCTTTACCGGCGTCATGGACTCGCCCGCCAATATCGACGGCGTCGAATTCCTGATCCGCGATATCTGGCCGCTCGTGCTGGCGACCCGCCCGGATGCGCACGCCGTGATTGTCGGCCGCAACCCGCCGGCCGGCCTGCTCGCACTGGCGCACGCCCAGGCGCCGCAAATGACGCTGACCGGATTTGTCGACGATATCCGCCCCTATCTCTCCGCCGCGGACATCTCGGTCATCCCTCTCCGCGTCGGCGGCGGCACCCGCATCAAGGCGTTCGAATCCATGGCGGTGGGCCGCCCCGTAGTTTCAACCGCCATCGGCATCGAAGGCCTCGATCTGACGCCAGATGTGAATTTCCTCGCCGCCGACACACCATCGGATTTCGCCGCCGCCATCGTTCGCCTGCTGAACGACGCCAACCTGCGCCAGGCCCTCGCCTCGGCAGGGCGCGACCTGCTGCAGCAGCGGTTTTCCTGGGCCCACGTCGCGCGGGAGTTCGAGGCTATTTGTATTGATACGCTCAGGAAGGTTAAGGAAGGCCAGGGCTCTGCCTTTCGCCTCAAATCTCCAGCAGCTTATCGGGCAACGCGTCCCGGTTCAGCGCCCCCGGGGGAAAGTGCGTAGCCAGCACCGCTCCGCATTGTTCTATCGCGGCCACGAAACCGTCGCCGGGCCTTCCTGCCTTGATCGCAGCGACAAGGGCACTTACCGCATCGTCCCACACCGACGCCGCAACCTTTTCATTGATCCCGGTGTCGGCAATGATTTCCGCATACCGCTCGCCGGCCGAAGCGAAAATGAGCACGCCGGTGCGGTGTTCGGTCTTATCCAGGCCCTGCGCAAAGAACTGGCGCATCGCCTCGTCGTGCGCCCGCGCGTGGCGTGCCTGCCGCGGCACGATGTGGAACCGCAATCGGGGATGCGACAGCACCAGCGCGGTGCCGAGAAATACGCCCAGTTGCAGCAGGTAGATCAACTCCGCCGTCCACCTGGTCAGGTAAATCAGTGGCAGCGGCGCGAGCAGTGCGAGTGCCGCCGCCCAGGCGACGGGCACCAGCCGATAGTCGCTCGAATGCCGCGCTATGACGCAAAAGATCTCGGCCGCCGTGTGGCGCTCCGCCTCGCGGATCGCCGCGGACACGCGCGCCTTGTCCTCCTCCGCGATCATCCTGCTCTCCTCACCAGCTACCCGAACTGCCGCCGCCACCAAACGAGCCGCCGCCGCCGGAGAAAGACGACTTGCCCTCGCTCGAATTGCTGCGTCCGGAAAGCAGCATCATGAACAGCACCTGAACAATAAAGCGGCAAAGCCCACCGCCCGTCGTCACCGCGCAGAGGATCAGCAGTCCGCCGCCAAACAGCACCAGCACGATGATAAACGGAACCGGCACGGTCCCATGGGTTTGCCTGCTTCCCACAGGAACGTTCGCGGCAACCGTGGTACCGGACGCACCGGCGTCCGCCACCAACAGCGTGATGATCCTGGCCGTGCCGGCACGAATGCCGCCGGAATAATCCCCGGCCTTGAAACGCGGTAGGACGGAATTTTCCAGAATGATTTTTGTCGCGGCGTCGGTCAGCACGCCCTCCAGGCCATAGCCGACCTCGAACCGCGCCTGGTGCTCGGAAGCCGCCACGATCAGCAGCACGCCGCTATCGCGGTCTTTTTGCCCGATGCCCCAGTGTCGCCCCAGCTGGTAGCCATAATCCTCGATCGCTGTGCCCTGCAGCGATTTCAGGGTAACGATGACCATCTGGTCGCCCGTGCGCGCCTCCAGGTCGGCCAGGGATGCGGTCAGTGCCGCACGGTCCGTCGGATCGAGCAGGCCAGCCTCGTCCACGACGCGGCCGGTCAATGCCGGAAATGTAAGTGTCTGTGCCGCGGCGACAAATGTCAGGCACAGCCACGCAACAACAACCAGAACTGCGCGATGCGGCATCGCGCTCACTCAGAACTTTACCTCCGGCCGGCGCTGCGCCGCGTCGTCAACAGTGAATTCCGCCATCGGCTTATTGCTGGAATAGAGCAGGTGCGCCCAGATCACGCCCGGAAAAGTCCTGAGCTCGGTGTTATAGACCCGCACGGCGTCGATATAGTCGTGCCGCGCCACCGCGATGCGGTTTTCCGTTCCCTCAAGCTGCGATTGCAGGGCCAGGAAATTCTGGTTGGATTTCAGGTCCGGATAATTCTCCGAAACCGCAAGCAGACGCCCGAGCGCCCCCGTCAGCTGCGCCTGCGAATCCTGAAACTTCTTGAACGCCACCGGATCCGTGATCGTGCTGGCATTGACCTGAACCGATGTGGCACGCGCCCTTGCATCCGTCACCGCCTCCAGCACCGTACGCTCCTGCTGCGCATAGCCTTTGACCGTTTCGACCAAATTCGGAATAAGGTCGCTGCGGCGCTGATACTGGTTCAATACATCCGACCATTTGGCCTTGGCCTGCTCTTCGTAAGTCGGAATATTATTGACGCCGCATCCGGTGAGCAACAGGCTTAGCAGCGGGACAAGAAACCAAATCCGCGTTGTGCGCGCTAGGCTGGGGACGGAAGCGAACACTTGGCTTCTCCGTGGCTGGCAACGAGGAATATTGCGTACAATTGTTTTTATTGCAAGCTGAAGAAGGCCAGGGCTATGCCCTGGGCCCGCTGGGGCCTTAAGCCGCAGACCCCAATTTTATTTGTTCCGTGTCGGACATCGACACTGAACAAAATAGCCATCGTACCATGATTGTGTAGACGACTCCCGCCGCGCAGCGCGTACGACGGCGGCGGCAGGCCGTCCGGGGTCCAGGGGGCAGAGCCCCTGGCCTTT
>JAATGE010000348.1 GCA_015654825.1 Rhodospirillales bacterium | reverse complement strand
GCCCTGGGCTTCCTTCGCGTCAACTTCAGACTATCATGCTCTAGCGGTTTACCGCGCGGGCGGCTTGGACCAGGGCGTGGATACGCTCCGGGGATTTCTCGCCGGGGGCGGTCTCGACGCCGGAGGAGACGTCGACTGCGGTCGCGCCGCTTTCGGCAATGGCGCGGGCTACGTTGTCCGGGCGCAGCCCGCCGGCCAGCAGCCATGGATAGGTCGGGCGCCAGGATTTCAGCAGGGACCAGTCGAGCGATGTCGCGTTGCCGCCGGGGCGGGTGGCGCCGGGGGGTGGGTTCGGCTCGATCAGCGCGGCGGCGGCAGGGGCGATGTCGGCGGGCAGGTCGTGCGGGGTGGCGGCGGCCACGGAGCGCCAGACCGGGAGGGGAAAGCGCGCGGCGATTTCGGCGACGCGGGGGGGTGGTGCGTAGAGTTGCAGGATGTCGAGCGGCAGTTCGGCCAGCGTGGCGGCGACCGCCGCGTCGGTGGGGTCGACGAAGAGGCCGACGCGGAGGGGGCCGCCGGCGTGACGCGCGGAGAGCGAGGCGGCTTGGGTGGGCGCCACGAAGCGGGGCGAGCGGGGGAAGAAGACAAAGCCGACCCAGTCCGCGCCGGCCTGCACCGCGGCGTCGAAGGCGGCGGGGCTGTTGATGCCGCAGATCTTGACCTGGATCAGGTCGATGCCTCGGCGATGCCGGCGGCGGTCACCTGGCGCGCGGACCGGCGAGCGCGGGGAGGGCGGGTGCGGCCTTGGTGCGGACCGCGAGTTCCGCCTCCAGGGCGGTTAGGCGCCGTTCCGCGCGCCGGGCGCGGGCGCGGGTGGCGAGGCCCGGGATCCAGACGACCAGCGCGCCCAGGAAAAAGAAAACGCCGGCGATGACCAGCACCGAAATCGACAATGGCGCCTCGAGCGTCACGTCGGTCGGCCAGAGGGCGAGGGTTACCGGCTGCGGGTTGGAAATCGCGAAGGCGATCAGCACCAGCAGGAACGGGATCATGAGCAGGACGCGTAGCATGCCCCGTATTTAGCGGACCCGCCCGAGTGCGACCAGAGCTCCCAGCGAAGCACCAATGAACAAAAGTTTTTGCTTCTTTTTTCAAAAAGAAGCGCTTTTTCTTTTTCTTTCTCAAAGAGGCCAGGAACCAAACGCGCTTTGGGCCTGGCCCCTGGCCGCCCGGAGTTACCGCATCGGGCTGAAATGCGCGCGCCGCTTGCCGCCATGCACGCGGGCAGGCGGGGCCACGGGGCAGACGTCGCTGCCCGAGAGCGTAATGTTGGCGGTGTTCAATACGGTGTTGGTGCCGATATTGCCGGTGGAACCGCCGCCTTCGAGAACGCCGGCGCAGGCGCCGTTGATCTTGTTGTTGTTGACGGTGTTGCCGGTGGACGGGGTGCCGCAGGAGCCGTCCAGGTGGATCGCGGCTTCGTCGGATCCGTTCAGCGTGTTGCCGTTGATCGTGGCGCCGCCGGCGCCGCAGACGTCTATCGCGTCGTAAAGATACGTGGCGCCAACCTTGTTGGTGGAAATCGTCGCGCCGTCGGCGTCGCCGTTGCCGTCGCCTTCGACAACGATGCCGTACTGGGTGGAATTGACGGTGTTGCCGGTGACCGGCACGCCGGCGCCGGCATAGATGAGAATGCCGGCCGCGGCGTCGCCGGTGTCGCCGAACTGGTCGGGCGCCCACACATCGTCGCCGACGGTGTTGGAGGTGACGGATCCGGTGGCGCCGAAGGCGATCTGCACCGAGTTCTCGGCGGCGCCGCTGGTCGGGCCCATGCCGAGCACGGTGTTACCGGAAATCGTCACGTTGGTGCCGGCGTCGTTGCCGGTGATGCCGTTCTTGGCGAAGGTTTCGACCATGTTCTTGGTGATGACGACGTTCGAATTATGCCCGGCGGCGGTTTGCACGAAAATGCCGAGGCCGCTCTGGCAGCCGCCGTAGGACGCGAACGGCGCCGCGAATTCGTTGCGTATTACGTTGTTGGTCACCGTGCCGCTGGCGTTCTGATACATGATGCCGACGACGTCCCACTGGCAGCCGTAGGTGCCGATGCCGTTGCCGGTGCCGACGACGGTGACGTTGCTGATCGAAACGGTCGCGCCCACCACGGCGATCTGCGCGCCCGTCGGCTGGCCGCTGTCGAGGCTCGGGGCATTGTTGGTGAGGCCGCCGGCCGGGGGCACTATCAGCACCTCCGAGCTGTTGCCCGACGTTACGCCTTCCAGCGTTACACTCTTGGTGATCGTAAGCTGCTCCGGATAGGTGCCGGGACAGATCTTGATCAAGGTGTTGGCGCCCGCGGCGGCAATCGCCTGGGTAATGGTGGGCAGGCTGATGTAGTTGGGCAGGCATGAGCCGACGACCACGGTGTGGCGTGCGTAGGCGGACGATGACGCAACGATCGCCAATAGCGGAACGGCATGTAACAGACGCATATTCGTTCTCCCGGATTCAAGTTTTTGATTGGCAGCGTCCGACGCGCCATCTGATTCTCATCGAATGGCGTCGAACCGCGGGTAAACTGATTACACGGCGATGACTTTTGCGACAGGTCTCACGGGTGTCATCACGGCAAGTTGAGTGTTTTGCTTGTTACTTGCGCGACCGATGGTTGGGCATGCCAAATCTTTTTTAGAACACGGACCACGTTCGATCCAAATATTCCCCCGGTTCGTGGTCGATACGAAATGTATTATGGGGAGTAGCGGATCGGTAGGCGTTCGGGAATTGTCGGACGAAAGGCCGAAGGTTAGGAAGGCCAGGGCTCTGCCCTGGACCCCGCTGGGGCCTGAGGCCCCAGACCCCCGTTACTT
>JAATGE010000081.1 GCA_015654825.1 Rhodospirillales bacterium | reverse complement strand
TTTTTTCAAAAAAGAACTTCTTTTTGAAAAAAGAAGCAAAAACTTTGGTTAATGGTTCCTTGTTGCGATTGCAATGAAGCCCGCCGTCGTCGGCATTTCCGGGCCTGTTCTTTTGCCGGAAGAATCCGCGCTGCTGCGCGCGTGTGCGCCCGCGGGAGTTATCCTGTTTGCGCGCAATATTCAGAACCCTGGGCAGCTGTCGGCGCTGATGCGGGACCTCCGCTCCGCTCTTCCCGCGGACGCAGTGTTCATGGTCGATCAGGAAGGTGGCCGCGTGGCGCGGCTGAAGCCGCCGCATTGGCGCGCCCATCCTCCGGCACGCGCGATCGGCGAGCTCCATGCGCGTGACGCAAAAGCCGGCTTGCGCGTCGCCTGGCTCACCGGAGCGCTGATCGGACTGCAGTGCCGCGCCGCCGGATTTTCGGTCGTGGCCGCGCCGGTGCTGGATGTCGCGGCGCCGGATGGGCACGATGTGATCGGCGATCGTTCGTTCGCGGCCGATCCCGCGCCGGTGGGGGCACTCGGTGGCGCGATGGCGCGCGGCCTGCTCGCCGCCGGCGTGCAGCCGGTGGGCAAACACGCGCCGGGCCATGGCAGGGCGGGCGCGGACAGCCACCACGAGCTTCCGGTCCTCGACGATGTCACACCCGCCGAACTGCTGCCGTTCCGGGAAAATGCCTGGCTGCCCTGGATGATGACCGCCCATATACGCTACACCGCCCGCGACATGCTGAACCCTGCCACCCAGTCCCATGCCATAGTGGCAGGCATCATCCGCGCCACCGGCGCCGGCCTCGGTTTTGCCGGTGTGCTGACCACCGACGACCTGGCGATGGGCGCGTTGAGCGGCACGCCGGGCGAGCGCGCGGCGCGGGCGCTGGCGGCCGGTTGCGACATCGCGTTGCATTGTTCGGGCGTGCTTGCGGAATCCGCCGACGTGCTGGCGGGTATTGCGGAGATCTCTGCCGCTGCCGCCGCGCGCCTCGCTGCCGGACGCCGCATGGCAACGGAGGCTGCCCGGGAACTCGACGAGGCGGCGCTCGCGGCCGAGCGGGATGCGCTGCTGGGATGAGCGACCTGCAGGATCTGCTGCCCAATCTGCTGCTCTCGATCGCGCTGGCCGCCACCGCGATCATTTTGCACGAGCTGGCGCACGGCTACGCGGCGCTCGCCCTCGGCGACGAAACCGCATTGCGCGCGGGGCGCCTGTCGCTTGCGCCGTGGCGCCATGTGGACCGGTTCGGGACGTTGCTGCTGCCGGGGCTGCTGCTGCTGAGCCAGCTCGCCACGCTGGGGCGCGTCGCCTTCATGTTCGGCTGGGCCAAGCCGGTGCCGGTCGATGCCAGCCGGTTCCGGGCGCCGCGGCAGATGATGGCGCTGGTGGCCCTGGCCGGGCCGGTGATGAATTTCGCGCTGGCTTTCCTGGCGGCGCACGCATTGCTGATCCGCGGCCTGTCGCCGCTGCTGCAAAATGCCGTCGTGCAGTTCATGACCTTCAACCTGGTGCTTGGGATTTTCAATCTGATCCCGCTGCCGCCGCTCGATGGCGGGCGCATCGCGGTCGGCATCCTGCCGCTGAAACTGGCCGTGGCATGGGCGAAGCTGGAGCGCTACGGCGTCGTCATCGTTCTGCTGCTGATCGCGCTGCCGGCGTTGCTGCGCGAGCAGGGCGTGCAGGTCGATCCGCTCGGCAGTGTGCTGCTACCCGTCGTGCAATGGGCGTTCGACGCCGTTTTGCGGTTGGCCGGGGTGGGCGATGGCGGCGGTTGACGGCGACCGGCTGCTGCTGTCGCTCGACGGGTTCGACGGCCCGCTGGACCTGCTGCTCGACCTTGCCCGGGCGCAGAAGGTCGACCTGGCACGGATCTCCATTCTCTCGCTGGTGGATCAGTATCTGGCGATCATCGAGGGCGCGCGGCGGATCAGGCTGGAGCTGGCGGCCGACTGGCTGGTGATGGCCGCCTGGCTTGCGTGGCTGAAGTCAAGGCTGCTGCTGCCCGCGCAGCCCGAAGGCGTTGCGGACGGCGAGCAGGCAGCGGACGTGCTGGCGGCGAGGTTGCAAGAGTTACAGGCGATGCGGGCCGCGGCGGCGTGGCTGGGTGCGCGGCCGCTGCTCGGCCAGGATGTGTTCGTCAGGGGTGCGCCGGAGAACCTGACCGAGACCGACCGCTCGGGCATGGTCGCCGACATGCCGGCGTTGTTGCGCGGCTACCTGGATGCGATCCGCCGGGTGGCCTCGCGAAGAACCTATCGGCCGAGGCAGCTGAGCCTGAATTTCTGGACCGTGCAGGAGGCGCTGCAGCGCCTCAGCGCGACGCTGGGGCAGTTACCCGCGTGGAGCACGCTGCAGGCGTTCATGCCGGACAATCTGGCGGGCCAGGAGTTGCGGGCGGCGGTCGCCAGCACGCTGGTCGCGTCGCTGGAACTGGCACGTGGCGGGGGCGTGAGGCTGCGGCAGGACGAGCCGTTCGCGCCAATATTACTGGCGCCGAACGAGTGATGAGACCGTCGCCGTCTCCACCCAATAACGGGGGTCGGGGGCCTCAGGCCCCGTCGTGCGAAGCACGCTTTCGCGTGGCGGGTCCGGGGCAGAGCCCCATGCGCGCCAACGTAGGGTATGTAGGAGGCGGAGGAAGGCCAGGGCTCTGCCCTGGACCCGCTGGGGACAAGTCCCCAGACCCCATTAATCCGGACCCCATTAATAAAGAATCGTTAGCGGAAACGGCGAAGCCAGAAACATCCATGGCATTTACAGGCTTCGCCCAGAAGCCAAGGAAAAGCCGCGTAGCGCTATCGGGGGTCTGGGGCCTCAGGCCCCAGCTTGGCCCAGGGGCAGAGCCCCTGGCCTTATTTCGCCTCTCCTCCTTCTAGCGCCCCCATGACAGCCTATTCCGAAGACCATATCCGACTGGCCGAAGCGCTGATCTTTGCCAGTGCCGAGCCGGTCCACGCGCGCCAGTTGGCAGCTTTGCTACCCGAGGATGTGGAGGCGGAGGAGGTTCTGCGCGCCGTACAGGCGACCTATGCTGGCCGCGGCGTGGAACTGGCTGAGATTGGTGGCGGCTGGCAGTTCCGCACTGCCCCGGATCTGGCGCCCAGGCTGACGCGGGTCATTCAGCGTCCGCGGCGCCTGCCGCGGGTGGCGATGGAGACGCTGGCGATCATTGCGTGGCACCAACCCATTACGCGCGCGCAGATCGAGGAGATCAGGGGTGCAACGCTGAGCCAGCAGACCGTGGACGCGTTGCTCGAGGCGGGCCTGGTTCGCACCGCCGGTCATCGGGAGGTGCCGGGGCGTCCGATCTTATGGGCTACAACGCCACAGTTCCTTGCGCAGTTTGCCTTGAAGGATTTGCGCGAGTTGCCGAAGCGGGAAGATCTGGTGACCGACCAGCCGAGCGTGCTCGATCCGCCTGTGCCTGCACCGGCGGCGCCGGCGGCGGCCGCCGAGCCCTCGGGTGACGGCGGCGATCCGCGGAGCGATGCGTAGCTGACCGGATTACTGTTCGGGACGTGTGGGTATTGGCAGAGTACGCCGGGCAGGTTGCAAAATTGGTTGAAATTCGCCGAAGGCGCGAATGGTTACTGCGGCGCACCCGGGTGCGGTGCACAACGGCGAGCGGAACGTCCGCGTGATAATAAAGTGGGCGCATAAGATAAAAAAATATACCACACCATTAACGAACAATTGGACTTGCGGTTGCAGGCCGTCACAACGCCGTGTTCGGAAGCGTCCAATTCATTGAACGCTTTCCCAAAACGCTGGTTTTTGCTAGGTTGGCCGGGCGGCTCCGAGTTTGCGCCGTTTCGATCTCTACAACAAAAACTTTTCGGGGTACTCTGACATGACGAAACTACGCGCACTGATGATGGCGCTGCCTTTAATGGTGGCAAGCGTACCGGCGCTGGCGACGGATCTCACCGGCAGCTATTTGATTACCATAACAGGCGGACGCGGCGCCTATCCGGTCGGTGCAACCGGATGCATAAAGCTGTCACAGACCGGGGATGTGCTCGATTTCAAGAACAGCGGCGTTGCCATGTCGCGGGGTCATGCGGGCGAATACTATGCCCTTAACAGCGTCATCACCGTCGCTTTCCCCAAGACCATCCTGTCCGGCATTCTGATCCACCGCGGCCTTTCCTATGGCACGTTGACCACCGTTTCATCCAATGGCGGAACGGTTACCGGCGCCAACAGCTTCACGGCAACGCGCGGCTGCCACTGACGTTCGCGGCAGCGCGGTCGGATAAACCGGCCGCGCCAGCCGAACAAAGCTGATGCTGCGCGATATCGGGGGTCGCGTTATCAGCGAGAGTTGCGGGTCCCGTTGCGTCGGCTTCGCGCGCGGTTCGTTGCGTGCGACCGCCGGAAGTCGGAAGCCGGCGGCGACGACGAATTCATATTGACGCGATAGAATTATATTAGGTTCTAGACATTGCGTATCCGATTCCTATCTGCTGTTCTGTATGCACCCGCGGCCCGCATCAATCCTGGTCGGGCCTGGCTTGATTGGAGCTATCGGCAAAGGCCGTAAAAATGGACCAGACCGCGATTGGCGCATCGAGAGATGCCGATGCGTGTATAGTGACCGCATCGGAGAACCTGGACACTATATCCACCGCCCCACCGCCGACAGGGGAGACCGCGCATCCGCCGCAGTTCGGCTGGCCTGACCGTATCCAGCTAGGCAACGCGCTGCTGCGCGAGCTGCTTCCGGATCTCACGGCAAAGACGACCCCGCCAACCGATCTCGATTATAGCCGCTCCTGTCTGCTCGTGGCGCCTTGCCCGGGCGCTACCTCTGTATTGATCACGTTCGGCGGCAACACCGGCTACCTGATGCTGCCGGCCCCGGTCGTGACGCTGCAGAATACGCACCTGATCGCGATCCGCGACCCAACGCGCTGTTTCGCATTATGCGGCGTCCCCGGCCTCGGACAAACCTACACCGAGTGCATCGATAATCTGCGCCGCCTGATCACGGCTCTGGGCGAACCGGAAATCTATTGCGCCGGCGTATCCGCGGGCGGCTATCCGGCGTTGCGCTACGGACTCGATCTCGGGGCAAGCGGTGTTCTCGGTTTCAGTGCCCCAACGACGCTCGATCTGTCGAACGATCCGGGTGCGGACCTCTCGCGCTATCCGCAATTGACCGCTCTGTACCGGCAGCAGCCCCAACTCGCGCAGGACGTCGCCCAACTGTATGCGACATCAAAGCCCCGGCCGCGCGTGATCTTGCTGTTCTCGCCGTCGAACGATCGCGACACCTGGCTCGCCGACCGGATGCGCGGCATCGAAGGCGTCGAAATCGAACCGGTGGACAACGAAGCCGGCCACCGGGTGTTCGTGTGGCTGAACAGCGCCAACGCCATTCCGCAATATTTCGAGCGCCTGCTCACCTTTCGCGCGGTGGAAGCGGCGTAAATCTGTTCGTAGCGTAAAAAAACTGGGGTGTTGGCGGCGCCGGGGATCTGGCCCTGCCGGCGTCGCAACAGGTCAGCCCTGCGGCATCAGCACGCGATCGACCACGTGGATCACGCCATTGGACTGGTTCACGTCCGCGATCGTAATGTCGGCAACGCCGCCCTTCTCGTCGCGCACCAGGATGTTGCTGCTGCCGTTCATTGAGAACGTCAGCTTGCCGCCGGCAACCGTCGTCAGCGTGGCAGTGCCGTTGCCCGCCAGGATCAGGCCACGCAGCTTGACGCTGCTGTAGTCGCCGCTGACCACGTGATAGGTCAATATCCCGGTCAGCGCGGCCTTGTTTTCCGGTTTCAGCAACGTTTCCACCGTGCCGGGCGGCAACTCGGCGAACGCGGCGTTGACCGGCGCGAACACGGTGAACGGGCCGGCCGAGTTCAACGTGTCCACCAGGCCCGCCTGCTTCACCGCGGCAACCAGCGTGGTGTGCGCCCGCGAGTGAATGGCGTTGCCGACAATGGTGCGGGTGGGGAACATCGCCGATCCGCCGACTTCCACGGTGGCGGCGAGGGCAGGAGTCGGCTGCATGGCGGGGGCGAGCGCGAACGCCGCGACGGCGAGCGCGCGATGGAAACGATACATTGTCGTGGATCCCTCTGATACCAACGGCCTTAAATTTTGACCTGTCAAAGGCCAG
>JAATGE010000677.1 GCA_015654825.1 Rhodospirillales bacterium | reverse complement strand
TCAATGCCAGTCTCGGATACAGACAAAATGGGGTCTGGGGCCTCCGGCCCCAGCGGGTCCAGGGCAGAGCCCTGGCCTTCACTTTTCGAATCAAACCTTCAGCTTCTTGCTGCCAGAGCTCAGATTTCCTTATGTTCGCGCGTATGGGGCTCTGCCCCTGGACCCCGTCACGCGCAGCGTGCTCTCGCACGACGGGGCCAGTAGGCCCCAGACCCCATTTCATTTATGTTCCGAGGCTGACATTTGCCCCGAGTCTAATTAACGGGGTCTGGGGCCTACTGGCCCCAGCGGGTCCAGGGCAGAGCCCTGGCCTTCCTTTGGGGGTGCCGCGTGCAAATCGATGTGGTCGAGTCGCCCCGAGAACAGGCCACGACGCGGCCGCTCGTGCTCGATCTCGATGGCACCGTGTCGCGCACCGATACGCTCGTGGAGTCCGTGTTGCGGCTGGCGTCACATGCGCCGCTGACGCTGCTGGCGTTGCTGCCGGTGCTGCTGACCGCGGGCCGCGCGGCGTTCAAGCGGCGCGTGGCGCTGGCGGTGCATCTCGATCCGGCCAGCCTGGTTTATAACGAGGACGTGCTGGACCTGGCGCGGGCCGCCCGTGCCGAGGGCCGGGCGGTGGTGCTGGTGACTGCCGCCGATCGGGCGGTGGCGGACGCGGTCGCGGCGCATTTGGATCTGTTCGACCAGGTGCATGCCTCCGACGGCACGGTCAATCTGAAGGGCGCGGCGAAAGCCGATTTCCTGGTGGAACGGTTCGGCTCCGGCGGGTTCGATTATGCCGGCGATGCGGTGGCCGATTTGCCGGTGTGGCGGGAAGCGGCGCGGGCCTATGTCGTGGCGCCGAGCGACGCCCTGGCGCGTCGCGCGGCGGCGGCGGCGGCGGACATGCGGGTACTTGGCACGCGGGCGGGGCGGGGCGCGCAACTGGGGACCTGGGTGCGGGCGCTGCGGGTGCATCAATGGACCAAGAACGTGCTGGTGTTCGTGCCGGTGTTCCTGGCGCATCGTTTTGATGAAGCGACGATATTGCGGGCGGGCGTGGCGTTCGTGGCGTTCAGCCTGTGTGCCAGCAGCGTGTATCTGCTGAACGATCTGCTGGACCTGCCGCATGACCGGCAGCATGCCAACAAGCGCCGGCGGCCATTCGCCAGCGGTGCGCTTAGCGTCAACGCGGCGCCGGCGCTGATCGCCGTCTCGCTGCTGGCGGGATTTTCGTTCGCGTTGCTGCTGCCGATTCGATTCATGGCGATGCTGGCGGCGTACTATGCCTGCACGCTGGGCTATTCGCTGGTCATGAAACGGTGGCCGGTTTGGGATATCATGATGCTGGCGGGCCTCTATACGCTGCGGGTCATTGCCGGATGCGCGGCGACCGGCTTGCGGGTTTCGCCGTGGCTGCTGGCGTTCAGCATGTTCCTGTTTTTCTGTCTGGCGGTGGTGAAGCGGCAGACCGAGCTGGTGCAGCATGTGCGCGACGGGCGCACCGAAAAACTCAGCGGCCGCGGCTATACGCCGGAGGATCTCGACATGCTGCGCAGCATGGCGGCCAGCAGCGGCTACATGGCCGTGCTGGTGCTGGCGCTGTATGTGAACAGTCCCGATGTTCTGGCGCTGTATCGTCATCCCACCGCGCTTTGGTTGCTGTGCCCGATATTGCTGTTCTGGGTCAGCCGCGTGCTGATGCTGTCGCATCGCGGGTTGATGAACGACGATCCGGTGGTTTTTGCGTTGCGCGATCGGTTGAGTCTGGTGGTGGGTGCGGCGGCTTTGTGCGCGTTCGTTGCCGGTGCGCTGTGACAGGAAGCGCTGCGCGGCGTTCAGGCCACGCCGTTCCCCGCAAAGAATGGGGTCTGGGGCCTACTGGCCCCAGCGGGTCCAGGGCAGAGCCCTGGCCTTCCTTATGACTGAGTCGCCCGCGGCCCCCCCCAAATGGCGGCGCATGGAAATTGCGGTGGCGGCCGGCGTGGTGCTGTTCGCGCTGGGCTTTGCCGGCGCCGCGGCCTGGGGTGGCGGGCGGCAGGCGTGGCTTACCTTGCTGGCGGTGCCCCCGAGCATCCTGCCCGTGTTGTTGGCGATGAGCGCGCTGAACTATCTGATGCGCGGCGCACGCTGGCTGCTGTTCTCCCGCGCGCTGGGGCTGCGCGTGCCGGCGCGGCGCAACGCGCTTTATTACGTAGCCGGTTTTTCCATGACCACGACGCCGGGCAAGCTCGGCGAGGCGCTGCGGTTGTGGTTGCTGAACCGTTTCCATGGCTGCCGTTACGACCGCACCGCGGCGCTGCTGGTCGGCGATCGGCTGGCGGATGCGGTTTCGACGACGCTGGTGGTGGCGGTCACGGTCGGATGGTTTTCGCATTATCTGTGGATGGCGCTGGCGGCCGTCGCCGTTGTTTCGGCGCTGACGGGCCTGTGGCTGCGGCCCGGCGTGCTGTTGCGGTGCCTCGATTTCGCGTATGGGCGGCTGCACCGCTGGCCGCGCCTGTTCGTGCGCGCGCGCCGCGCCGTGCGGGCGCTTTGGCAGCTTTCCTATCCCCGTGTGTTCCTGCCCGCGCTGGCGCTGGGCGCGATCGGCTGGTGTTCGGAGGGATTGAGTTTCTTCGTTGTCCTGCATGCACTCGGCGCCCATCTGCATCCGCTCGCATGCGTGTTCATCTTCGCGTTCGCGATGATGGTCGGTGCGATTTCCGTATTGCCGGGCGGCTTGGGCAGCACCGAGGCGACGATGATCGGCTTGCTGGTCACGCAGCAGGTTCCGTTCGACGTCGCAGTGGTGGCGACCGCCGTGGTGCGGATAACGACGCTGTGGTTAGCGGTTTCGCTGGGACTCCTGGCGCTGCCGCTGGCATTGGGCGGACGGGCGGCGGCGGTTCCGGCACGTGCGTAAGGCCGCGCTGCAACTCACCGGATGGGGGCGCGGCCCGGCGAGCAGCCTGGAGGCGACGCGGCCGGAACGGTTTTCCGAAGCGGTGGCGGCGTTCAGCGAACCGGTGGGCGCGCATGGGCTGTGCTTGCGCGGTGCCGGCCGGTCCTACGGCGACTGCGCGCTGAACGCGGGGGGTGACGCGCTGATCACCACGCGGCTGGACCGCATACTTGCTTTCGATGCCGAGACCGGCATCGTGCAGGTGGAGCCCGGCGTTGATTTCCGGCGCCTGCTGCAGGTGTTCCTGCCGCGCGGGTTTTTGGTTCCGGTGACGCCCGGCACTTTCTTCGCTACCATCGGCGGCGCGGTCGCCAATGATGTGCATGGCAAGAATCACGAGCACGCCGGCAGTTTTTGCCAGCATGTGACGGAGCTCGATCTGGTGCTGCCGGACGGTTCCGGCCGTACCGTTACGCCGGAGGACGGCGCTCTGTTCCGCGCCACCGCGGGTGGGCTGGGTTTGACCGGTTTGATTACGCGCATCGCATTTCGCATGATGCGGGTGTCGGGCGGCGGCGTGACGGTGCATGAGCAGCGTGCCAACGACCTGGAAGCGTTTCTGACCGCCATGGCGGTCAGCGCGGATGCGACCTATTCGGTGGGTTGGATCGATGGCGCGGCGCACGGCACGCGGCTTGGGCGCGGCATACTGGAAACCGCCGAGCCGTGCGACGACGAAATTTCTCGCCACCGCCCGCGCGAGCTGCGCGTGCCGGTGGATTTTCCCGGCTTTGCGTTGAACCCGGTCAGCATTGGAATTTTCAACGAGACCTATTTCCGCCGCGTGCCCGAGGCGGGACGCACGCGGCCGGTGGCGTGGCAAAAGTTCCTCTATCCCTTGGACGCAATTCACGACTGGAACCGCATTTACGGGCGGCGCGGCTTCATCCAGTTCCAATGCGTGGTGCCGTTCGAAACCGGCCCCGCGGCCCTGCGCGACCTGCTCGAGGTGATTTCCGGATCCCATCGAGCGTCGTTCCTTGCGGTGCTGAAGCGCATGGGCGCGGGGCGGGCGGGCTATCTTTCGTTTCCGATGCCGGGATATACGCTGGCGCTGGATTTTCCGCGCCGGCCCGGCATCGAGGAATTGTATGAACGGCTCACCGCCATCACGCTCGATGCGGGGGGCCGCGTCTATCTGGCGAAGGACGCGCTGCTGGACGCGCTGACGTTTCGCCGCATGTATCCCGAATTCGCCGGTTTTTCCGAGGTGCTGGCGTCCATCGATGCTTCGTCACGCATGCAGTCCGACATGGCGCGCCGGCTGCGCCTGCGGGAGGCGCCGTGAGCGAAATGCAAACGTGGCTGGTGCTGGGCGCGTCTTCCGCCATTGCGCGGGCGTTTGCGCGCGCGGCGGCGGCGCGTGGCGCGGACGTGATCCTGGCCGGCCGCGACACCGAGGACCTGGCGCGCACGGCGGCCGACATCGCGATTTCGACCGGCCGCGCGGCGGCAACGATTTCGTTCGATGCGCTGGACGTCGCCTCGCATGCCTCGCTCGTGCAGCGCCTCGCCGCGGTGCCGGGCGTGCTGAACGTGGCGCTGATGTTCGGCACGATGCCTGAGCAGGCGGCGATCGATGCCGATCCGGATCTCGCGCTGTCGTGCATCGCCAGCAATTTCAGCGGCGCCGTTTCGATACTGCATCGGTTGGCGCCGCTGCTGGAGGCGCGTCGGGCCGGCGTGGTGATCGGCTTCGGCTCGGTTGCGGGCGACCGCGGGCGGTTGAAGAATTACGTGTATGGCGCGGCCAAGTCGGGGCTGCATACGTATCTGGCCGGACTGCGCAACCGGCTCGGCCGCGGCGGCGTGCATGTCATGACCGTCAAGCCCGGCTTTGTCGATACCGCCATGACATTCGGGCTGCCCGGCCTGTTCCTGGTGGCCTCGCCGGAATTCGTGGCCCGCGCCTGCCTGGACGCGGCCGCGAGGCGGAAGGACGTGCTTTACGTGCCCTGGTTCTGGTGGGGCATCATGGCGGTGATCCGCGCCATTCCGGAACGTACTTTCAAGCGCCTTTCGATCTGAGCCGCCGCGGATGCGCGCGCTGCTGTTCACTCCGCGACCGCTGCCTGCGTTGGTGGCGCTCAGCGCCGCGATCGGCGCGCTGTTCTGCCTCAGCCAGTTCGACGTGCCGTTCCTGCTCGGCATTTCCGCGTTCTGGAATAATCCGCGCGGCGTCATCGCCCATAGCTGGGGCGACATGTCGACGACGCTGAGCGGGCTGCTGTATTTCCAGCAACAGCAATGGCGCCTGCCGTTGCTGCATGGCGACGGGCTGGCGGCCCCGGACGGCACGAATATCATTGTTACGGACAGCGTGCCGTTGCTGGCGGTGGCGGCGCGTGTGCTTTTC
>JAATGE010000480.1 GCA_015654825.1 Rhodospirillales bacterium | reverse complement strand
GGCAGAGCCCCCTGGTCGGCGAAGCCACTTAACCGCAACGCATTGAATCCGCTTTATAATTCTTCCTAGCACGAATGGGATACACACCTGGCTTTCCTGCGCGGGAGAGCTCACACACCCTTGATAGTGGCGAGGATAACCCGCGACTCCACCCGGAAGCGGCTCTTGCCGTGCGCGAGAAGCCGATTTAGAAAATCGTTTAACCCCGCAAGATCGGTGGCCCGCACCTGCAAAATGAAATCCGCGTCCCCAGTGACCGCGTGGCAGCTCTGCACATTGGGCAGGCTCTCCAGGAAATTCGCAAATCGCTCGCCCTGATCACTGGATTGATTAATCAGGCTTAGCAGCACGAACGCGCCCACGGTCTGGCCCAGCGCGCGTGGCGCCACCACCGCACGGTAGCCTTGAATGGCACCGCTTTGCTCGAGCCGCAAGCGTCGACGATAGCACTGCGATTCCGACAATCCAACTCGCGCCGCAAGCGCCTGATTGGTCAGGCTGCCATCCGCCGCGAGCGCCGTCAGCAATTTGTGATCGAACCCGTCGATGTGAAAATCTTGCATCCGTACGCCGTAGATGAATGATTTCCACGAATCAAGCTCGAGTTTCCGTCAAAATTGCAGGGACACCATGCGGCGACCTCTTTTATTCTGCGCCGTCACGTCATCTGGCAGCGTGACATGCCCTTCCTACGGATGCCATTTTTCAAGGATAGACGGATGCAGACGATTACCTATCTCGCGTGCCCGGTACTGGTTCTTGCACTTTCGTCGCAGGCGCACGCCGCCGCGGAGAAAATCATCCACCCGTTCCATGGCGCACGGGACATCTCGACACCGCAGGCGCCACTGGTTGCCGACGCCGCGGGCAATCTCTACGGCACGTCTTACGCTGGCGGCCAATTCGGCAATGGCACCGTGTTCGAATTCGTCCACCCCGACGGCACGCATGGCTGGACGAAGAAGCTACTGTATTCCTTCACCGGCAGTGGCAGCGACGGCGCGCACGCCCAATCGGCGGTTACGATCGACAGCGCCGGCAATCTCTACGGCACAACGTCGGGCGGGGGCCAGTATTTCGGTGGTACGGCATGGGAACTGGTAAAGCCGACCGGCGACGGCAGCTGGCAGGAAGTCATCCTGCATGCGTTCGGCAATAACAACGACGGCAACTCGCCACACGGCACGTTGCTGCCGGGTTCGGATGGCGCGCTCTATGGTACCACCCTGTTCGGCGGCGCGAGTTTCGCCGGCACAGTCTTCAGGCTCGTGAACAGCAACGGTACCTGGAGCGAGACCACGATTTATGAGTTCACCGGTGGTGCCGATGGAGATCTGTGCGCGAGTTCCCTGACGGCGGATGCGGCCGGCAATTTGTACGGTACCACGCTTGCCGGCGGTAATACCAGCAACGGCGTTGTGTTCGAACTCTCACCGGCCAAGTCGGGGTGGGAGCAGAAAGTGCTGTACAGCTTCGATGCCACCAACGACGGGCATGGTCCGCAAACCGGTGTAGTGTTCGACAAGCACGGAAACCTGTTCGGTACAACGGCTTCCGGTGGCACCTCCGCCTATGGAACCGTGTTCGAGCTGACCAAGCCCACCCATGGCGGCGTGTCGTGGACGGAGACCGTGCTGCATAATTTCGCGTACGCGGTCGAAGGCTCGCCCGCCATTGCCCTGCCCGTGATAGATGCCAACGGCAATATCTGGGGGACATCCGCCGGCGGCACCGCGCATCTCGGCGCGGTCTGGGAAATGACCCAGCCGGCCGGCGGGGGCGACTGGACGCTTAACGTGGTGCATAATTTCACCGGCGCGCCGGACGGGAGCGGGCCCAACGGCCTGACATTGCTGCGTCCCAACCTGTTCGGGACCACCCAGACGGGCGGCATTTCCAAGATAATCAATGGCAATCAGGGTCAGGGGGCATTCTTCAAGATCATCCGATAGGGAAAAGGTCGGCTTCGGCGCCCCCGGATAAGGCCAGAAAGGCCAGGGCTCTGCCCTGGACCCGCTGGGCCCTGAGGCCCCAGACCCCCGATAGCGCTGCGCGGCTGGCTTCGCCGTTCCCCCCAATGAATGGGGTCTGGGGCCTACTGGCCCCAGCTTGGTCCAGGGGCAGCGCCCCTGGCCTTGCGAATTTCGTTTCAACCCACTCGAAAACGCTATAGACAGCGCTGTCACAGATGCATAAGGTGCCCGCGAGCGGCCTCCTGCGTCAGCCACCGACACAACAAGGGCCGCCGCATCGAGGAGACCTTGCAACCATGCCCATCCCGAACATAAAGCGGCGTACGCCGCTGCTGGCGACGTGCGCCCTGGCGCTTGCATCGGCGCTGACCGCCCCGCCAGCCCTTGCCCATGCCCCGCTCGGAGCGGCCGCCATTCCGGTCGGCAGCGTCATGATCGGGCACACCGACCCGGCGCGAACCGTCACCGTCACCCTGCATCTGCCGTCGCGCGATCCCGCCGGCCTTGCCAACTTCATCGCGCACATCACCAGGCAAGGCGATCCGCTGTACCGCCACTACCTGACGCCCACGCAGTTCGCCGCACGCTTTGGCGGCAAGCAGGCGGATTACGACGCCATCGTCGCCTGGGCGAAATCGCACGGCCTGTCGGTCGGCCAACAATACGCCGCCCGCACCGTTCTCTCGATCACCGGCCCCGTGCGTGCCATCGAGTCCGCCCTCGGCACAAGCTTCAGCGACTATCGCGATCCCACCAACAGGATCTTCTACGCGGCCAGCGG
>JAATGE010000125.1 GCA_015654825.1 Rhodospirillales bacterium | reverse complement strand
GCCAGCTACCGGGCCAACCGACCATTGCCCGGATGGGACTTCCACCCACAAGGCTACCGCACCCCATCGGGGCGCACCGGAACAGATAAAATGGGGTCTGGGCCTACTGGCCCCAGCGGGTCCAGGGCAGAGCCCTGGCCTTCCTTACTTACCCGACGCCGACGCCGACGCCGGCGTAAACGCACGTCCCAGCGAGGCCGCCATATCGCTCGGCACCAGCACCGTAGTCCCGCGATCCTTGTTCATTTCGTACAGCAAATTCATTTGCCGCAATTGCAGCGCCACCGGGCTTTTCTCGTAAATCGCCGCCGCCGCCAGCACTTGTTGCGCAATCGCCGTCTCGGCGCTAGCCAGCGTTACGCGTGCGTCGCGTTCGCGCTCCGCCTGCGCCTGGCGGCTCATCGCATCCTGCAGGCCCGCAGGTATGGCGACGTCACGGATTTCCACCGCGCGCACCGCGACGCCCCAGTTTTTCGTCTTGGCCGCGATCGAATCCCGCAGCGCCGTGTCTGCCGTGTGGCGATCGGTCAGCAGGCGCGAAAGCTCGGTGGCGCCGATCATTTCGCGCAAGCTGGTCTGCGACACGCGGTCGATCGCCTGCGCGTAGTCGGCGATATTGATGGCAGCGGCGCGCGGGTCGTCGACCTGCCAGAACACGATCGCATCGACGCCGACGGCCACGGTATCGCGTGTCAGCGCCTGCTCGGCGGTGATGTTGCTGGTCTTGATGCGCAGGTCGATCGTCATGGCCACCGTGTCGATCGGCCACAGAAAATACACCCCGGGTCCCTTTACCGCCAGGAAGCGACCCAGCCGCAGCACGACCGCGCGGCGCCATTCCTGGGCGATGCGGATCGAACGCGCGAGAACCAGGAGAACAACGACGCCGAAAACGCCCAGCCAGCCCATGGTCAACACAGCCTCCGCCAGCAACCAGCGACTCATACGACGCTTCTCGCCGCCGCCCAAACCACGGCGAGCCGGTCGCTGGCGCCACGCGGCCCCACCGGCGCGCCGCGGGCCAGATCACGACGCGCCAGTACGGCGGGCAATCCCGCCGCCACGATCGCGCGCGGCAGCCGTCCCGGTCGGCCGAGCAAGTCTCGCCCGCACGCCACCAGCGTCGGCCGCACCGCGGCGAGCACCGCGTCGGGGTCGCCGAACGCCGTCTCCGGCACCAGGCCGGCAGCGTCCAGCACATCGCGCGGCAACACGCACCGTTCCTGGCGCGCAAACGCACGCACGTTGCGCAACGTGCCGGCGAC
Source organism: Rhodospirillales bacterium (assembly GCA_015654825.1). Classification (GTDB taxonomy): domain Bacteria; phylum Pseudomonadota; class Alphaproteobacteria; order Acetobacterales; family Acetobacteraceae; genus CAJCIS01. Next base: position 3,871 of record JAATGE010000125.1, on the reverse strand, counting down.
GCCGCAGGCCGCCCCGAGCTCGCGCAGCCGCGCCTCGGCCCAGGCGTCAGCGCCAAGAACAATTCCCGCCGCGACCGCAAGCGAGCAGGGACCCAAACGCATCCGACCAAGAAAGGCCTCCAGCGTTGCCGGCGCATCCGCCTCCGCCTCGCGCGCCTCGATCATCGACAGCAGCGGCGCCGGGGGCAGGACGCCCTGTCCGATCAGTGCCGACAGCGGCGAGGCAACTTCGTGCCGCCGTTTCGCGCCCTCCACGACCTCGCGCCACCATTGCAGGCGGATCAGCGCCAGCGCGGGCTCGCGCGCGGCTTCGTGGGCGCGGGCGAGTTCGTGGTTGAAGGCGTACAGCGCCAGCAAGGCCGGCCGCCGCGCCGCCGGCGCGAACAGGACACAAAAAAAACGGTCGGGGTCGTGCTGGCGCACCATATCAGCAAGATCGGCCATCGCCCGCACATGCAAGGCATCAGCAAACCCGGCAAGTGGCATGGCTAAACTTGACGCCCCAAGGGGGGAACAATAGCTGAATGCCGCGTGTTCCACGCGGGGCGTTACGGCGCCCGGTCCCCCGACCCAAAACGGAGCAACCAACATGGCGTTCGAACTGCCACCGCTACCTTTTGAAACCAACGCGCTGGCCGAGGCCGGCATGTGCCAGGAAACGCTGGAGCTGCACCACGGCAAGCACCACCAGGCCTACGTGACCGCGCTGAACGGCTTCGTCGAAAAGGACGCATCGCTGCAGGGCAAATCGCTGGACGAAATCGTCAAGGCGACCGCCGCCACGCCCGGCCCGGTGTTCAACAATGCCGGCCAGCATTGGAACCACATCCTGTTCTGGCAGAACCTGTCGGCCAAGGGCGGCCATATCCCCGGCAAGCTGGCGGCCAAGATCGATAGCGACCTCGGCGGCGTGGAAAAATTCAAGACGGCGTTCAAGACCGCCGCCACCACACAGTTCGGCAGCGGCTGGGCCTGGCTCGTCGTCGGCACCGACGGCAAGCTCGCGGTCACCAAGACGCCCAACGGCAGCAACCCGCTGGCGACCGGCGAAGGCCACGTGCTGCTCGCGCTCGATGTGTGGGAACACAGCTACTATCTGGATTTCCGCAACCGCCGTCCGGACTACGTGCAGAACTTCCTCGACCGGCTTGCGAATTACGAGTACGCCGAAGCACAATTGCTGGCTGCGTAACGTGCGATCGGCCGGCCCCCGCGCCGGCCCCTTCGAACTAAGCTTTGTCCAATATTTTGAACAGTTCAGACTTTGGCAAGTACTAATGCGTTAGACCACTCGATGGGTCCGGCAGCAGCCGGACCCACGCCATCATCCCAGGAGTACCTCGTGCCCTATAGCATGACCGCCGCCTACACATTGCCGTTAATGCTGGCCGAATTGACGGCGGCGTCGTTCGAAACGATATGGCACCGAACCGCCCTGATGATGAATGGCGAGTGCACGACCCATGAATACGAGCGTATGATGACGGAAAAGATGCGGGCCATGCAGCTGTCCGCCGCCGCCATGGTCAACGGCGACTCGCTGGAAGCCATGCTGCACCCATTCCACAAACGCGCCACCGCCAACGCACGCCGGCTGCGGAAGTAGAAAGGAAGGCCAGGGGCTCTGCCCCTGGACCCCCGCTGGGGACTAGTCCCCAGACGCCATTTAATTTTGTCGGAGGACAAGGAGGGGGCAGCGAGTACTTGCCCACGCCCGAGTTGCCCCCTCCTTGTCCTCCGACTGAATAAGCAGGTTCTAAGGATTTGTCCTTAGCTTGGGTGCAGGGAGCAGAGCCCCTGGCCTTCCTTACTTACTATCGTTCGCCGCCGTGGGCGTTGTGGCGGTCAGCACGTTGCTGAGCGTGTCGCGCATGACGGCGACGCGCACGTTCGGGGCGATTTCCACTTCGATTTCCGGTGCGCCGTCGCGGGCTTTTTGCACCACGCCGATGATGCCGCCCGAGGTCAGCACGCGATCGCCTTTCTTTACCACGGCGATTTGCGCCTTCAGCTTCTTTTGTTCCTGCTGCTGCGGGCGGATCATGATGAAGTAGAACGCGACGAAGATCAGGATCAGCGGCAGGAACTGGCCGAGCGACCCCATGAGGCCACCGTCGGCGGATTGGGCATAGGCAGGAGTGATCAGGGGAAACATGCACGGTATCCGGATTGCGGGGGAGCGCGGCGGACCATAGTTTCCGCGCCCCACCCGTCAAGCCGCCCTGTTCGGGAGCCTGCCTTTTGTCCGATCTGCCGTCCGTCCTGACCCGCATTGCCGACGCACTGGATCGTTTGGCGCCCCCGCCGCTCGCCGCTCCGGCGCTGGAGGTGGCCGACGCGTTCGTCTGGCACCCGGACCGGCGCCTGGGGCACGGCACGCTTGCCCCGGTAGCGCATGTGTCGCGGGTGGCGATTGCGCTGCTGCAGGGCATCGATCGGCCGCGCGACCTGCTGCTGGAAAACACGCGCCGCTTTGCCGCGGGGCTGCCCGCCAACAATGCGATGCTGTGGGGTGCGCGCGGCATGGGCAAGTCCAGCCTGGTAAAGGCGGTGCATGCAGCGGTGAACGGTGCGCACGCCGGCGCGCTGGTGCTGATCGAAATCGCGCGCGAGGATATCGCGACGCTTCCGGCGCTGTTGGGAATGTTGCGCGGACAGAAACGGCGTTGCCTGGTGTTCTGCGACGATCTCTCGTTCGAGCGGCAGGACGCCGACTACAAGGCCCTGAAATCCGTGCTGGACGGCGGCATCGAGGGGCGGCCAGCGAACGTCCTGTTTTACGCCACCAGCAACCGTCGGCACCTGATGCCGCGCGAAATGTCGGCGAACGAGCAGTGCACGGCGATCAACCCGGCCGAGGCGACGGAGGAAAAGGTATCGCTGTCCGATCGATTTGGCCTTTGGCTGGGTTTTCACAACTGCGACCAGGCGACATTCTTCCGCATGGTGGAGGCGTACGCCGCGGCCTGGAAATTGCCGGTGGCGACGGAAGCGTTGCGGGAAGCGGCAGTGGAATGGTCGGTCACGCGCGGCGGCCGTTCCGGGCGCGTGGCATGGCAATTCATTCAGGACATGGCCGGGCGGCTTGGAGTCGCGGCGCCTGAGTGAGGGTTGCGAGCTGCAGACAACGAGAAGAAGATACAAATACTGCGATTACCACAGGCCACCGCATCCCATTCGCGCGTCAAGGCCCGCGCTACTGCCCGGTTGCGTTAGCTACCCTGTGAAGCTCTGCAAAATTCATGAGCCGCGCGCCGCGGAGCGGCGCGTTTTGCTTTTTATGCCAGCTTCCGAATGAACCTCCGATGCGACAACGTCGGAACGGCTTTGCTCCCGACGACGCCCCTCGTCCACTAACTGTGCAAGCCGCTCGATCCGCGTCCCGGCAGCCTCCGCGGCAACACAGCCAATTTCCCTGTAGAGCTGGACGACCTCGCGGCCGAGCGAGGTCAATCTCGCTCGGCCCTCCGCCGAGCCGCCAAGCCTGGTCGCCACCAAAGGCGCATGAAAGGTGGCATTCATCTGATCCACCAGCAGCCAGGCGCGGCGATAGGACATCTTCATCGCGCGGCCGGCCGCCGAGAGCGAGCCGGTGGCGTCGATCTGCTCCAAGAGCTCGACCTTGCCGGGCCCTAGCCGATGCTCAGCGTCAAAATGCAGTTGAAAAACCAGGCGGGCCATACCGACCGATAGCAGATTTCACGTCAGCCCGAGAGCGCGCGCCACCATCCGGGCGACCTTAGACCTCAGTGTATATGGTCAGATATACTGGATCGGGTAGAACGGCGGCGGCTCAAACCAGGAGCCCGAGCATTGGGAGGCTTTCATGGCCAAAATCGTTTGCGTTCTTTACGCCGACCCCGTGGGTGGT
>JAATGE010000367.1 GCA_015654825.1 Rhodospirillales bacterium | reverse complement strand
GCCGGGGAGACGATGAAAAGCCGCGCAGCGCTAATGGGGGTCTGGGGCCTACTGGCCCCGTCGTGCGTAGCACGCCTTCGGCGTGAAGGGTCCAGGGCAGAGCCCTGGCCTTTGACAGGTCAAAATTTAAGGCCGTTGGTATTAGACCCCGATATTATCGGCTCGGAGCTGAGGACAGCTTCGAAACAAATAAAATTGGGGTCTGGGGCCTAATGCCCCAATGAAACCCTTGCAAAAGGGCACGCACGAAGGTTACAATTAGTTACGCAGGGCGGAAACGACCGCCTTCCGGAAGATTCCGGCGTCAAACGCCGCCCGCGTCAACCAGCCTGGCCGAAACTCCATGCGCCCCATCGCATGGAGCCCGTTCTGCTTCCCGTCCGTAGCCAACAAAGCAAAGATGGAGACAAGCCATGCTAAAGAGCGTTGCCGCAACCGCTGCGATCACCGCGGTTTCCATGCTTTTCGTGAACGCCCCGTCGGCCTTTGCGCGGGGGCCCGCCGACGCGGACGCCGCGGGCGCCACCTCGGCCGCAACGCGGCCGCCGGCCGTCCAGAAGAAGCCGATCGCTTACGGCTACATCAATACCGACGGTAGTGTCGCATCGGGCTCCGGGAACTTCACGTCGAGCTTTGATTCCAGCAATAAATGGTATGCGATCAAAATTACCGGCAAGACTTATCTGTTCTCCAATTTCTCGACGGCCGTAACGCCTTCGTTCAACTCCTCCTCCCCGGCGCCGATCTGCGGCACCGGCAGTGTGTCCGGCAATCTCCTCGTGGCGTGCTACAATACGGCCGGCGCCCGCGTACAACCGCCGGCCGGCCTCGGCTTCATCGTGTTCTGACGTTCGAGCCCACGGACGCAAGACAAGTCCGGTCCGGCAGACCTGAATCCGGGTCCGCCGGACCGGAACGGTGTACTGGCAAGCACGGGCGCAGGAACGAAACGCCTTACGCTGGTAATGCAACGCCCACGTAGGGCGGAAACGCGAAGCGTGTTCGGCCGTTACCGGGCCGCACTACGCCGCAGGTGCAACATGATTACCAGCGCCGGCAAGCTGGCAACGATCGTCAGCACATAGAACGGGCCCCACCCCAACGCCTCCGCGACATACCCGGCCCCCCCGCCCAGCGTATGAAACGCCAGCGCCGCCACCGACGACAGCAGCGCATATTGCGTCGCCGTATGGGTCCGCGAACACAACGCCGAAACGAACGTCAAAAACGCCGCATCCGCCGCGGCGCCGGCGAACGCCTCACCTCCGACCTTGGCGAACAGCATCCACGCCCCGCCGAACGCCAGCAGCGCCACATACAGCCCCAGCGACGCCGCCTGCAGCGCCCCCGTCGCCAACACCGCACGTACGGTCCCCAGCCGCGCGACCAGCCAGCCCCCGAACGCCGCCCCGCCAAATACCCCCAGCAGCGACGGCAGGAAGTTCGCGCTCGCCACCACGCCGGACGAAAACCCCAGCCCCTGATGGTAAAACGAAGCCGCCGTATTGTCGGCAAACACCTTGCCCAATCGAAACAGTACCACGAACGCCAAAATCTCCGCGGCGCCAGGCCGCATAAAGAACTCGAGCAGTGGCTCAAGAAACGAGTGCCGGAACGACGCCACAAATCCCGGCGGCGCGATCCGCAAATGCACCCGCGGCTCCGCCACGTTCAGCGTCAGCAGCGGCGCCAGCGCCAGCAGCCCCGCCATGCACAGCATCGCGCCATGCCAGCCCAGCACGGTGGAAAGCGCGATCGCGCCGCTGCCGGAGGTCAGCATCGCAGTGCGATAGCCCCACACATACGCGGCCAGCGCCGCCCCCTGCCGCGTCTCGGGAAAACTCTCGATGCGCCAGGCATCGATCAGGATGTCCTGGCTGGCGGACAGGAACGTCAGCGCCGCCGCCGCCATCGCGGTATGCGCGGCGTTCAGCCCCGGATCAGTCAGCGCCAGCACTGCGCACGCACCGGCCAGCAGCGGCTGCACTACCAGCAGCCAGAACCGCCGCCGCCCCAAGCCCCGCGCCCACCGTGGCGGCGCCCGATCGAACAGCGGCGACCAGAGAAATTTTACTGTGTAGGGCAGCCCCAGCCACGCCGTCAGCCCAACCGAGTGTACCGAAACCCCGGACGTGGTAAACCATTGCTGCAACGTGAACACCGAAAGCGGCAGCGGTAGCCCGGAGAAAAATCCGAACCCCAGCATTCGCAGCAGCAAATGTTCACGCAGCACAGAACGCGCCTGCGACTCGGGTTCATCACTCATCCGTCGTGCTTGCCGGAGCCGCGGAAGGAAAGGAAGGCCAGGGCTCTGCCCTGGACCCGCTGGGGCCAGTAGGCCCCAGACCCCATTAATCTGCTCCGAGTTTGGCATCGGCTGCGAGCGCGCCGCTAAATCCAACGACTCGCCAGACCGTACACAAGGCTCCCGCCGCGCAGCGCATACGACAGCGGCGGCACGCCGTCGGGGGTCCAGGGGGCGGAGCCCCGTGGTCGGCGAAGCCACCAGAATTCAACTCATTGATTTCGCTCTAAATCCTTATGTTCGCACTTATGGCTCAAGCCCCAGGCCTTCCTCTCAAACGAACTGCCGCAGCGTGAAATACAACGACCCCGACAGCAGCGCCGCCGCCGGCAAGGTCAGCACCCAAGCCAGCGCGATGCTCCGCACGGTGCGCCATTGCAGCCCGGACCCATTCGCCGCCATCGTCCCCGCAATCCCACTCGAAAGCACATGCGTGGTCGAAACCGGCACGCCATACCAATCTGCTGCCAAAATAGTCGCCGCGGCCACCAGCTCCGCCGATGCTCCCTGTCCATAGCTCAGATGCGCCTTGCCGATCCGTTCCCCCACCGTCACCACGATGCGCTTCCACCCCACCATGGTCCCGAGCCCCAGCGCGATCGCCACGGCCACCTTCACCCAATTGGGAATGAATTTCGTGCTGGCATCCAGGCCGGCGCGAAATTCCCGCATTACATCCATTTCGGCCGCACTGAACGTCACACCCTGCTTCTGCATCTGGTGCACCGCTTCGGAGACCAGGAACATGTCGTTGCGCACGTTCTTGGTCGCCGCCGCCGGCACATGCGCGATCGAGCCGGTTGCCGCCACCTGCGCATGGATGTCCGCCGACAGGCCCGCAAGGCTCGCGAACAGTGCGGCGCCACCCAGCTTGCGGTCGCGCAGTGCCTCCATGACTTGTGACCGCGCCTCCGCCGCCGGAACGATCGCGCCGTTGGAATGCGCGGCGAACACCTGCTCCGCCTGCTGCGTCATTTGCAGGAAATACGGCGTCGAGCTCTCCGGCATGGCGCGATTGAGCGCGTAGGCCGTCGGCACCGCGCCGATCAGGATCAGCATGATCAGCCCCATGCCCTTCTGCCCGTCGTTCGATCCGTGCGCGAACGAAACGCCGGTGCAGGTCAGGATCAGCAGGCCGCGAATCCACGGCGGCGGCGGCGTGCTGGTATCCGGCGCCTCATAAAGCCTGCGGTTCCGCACCGCCTGCTTCATCGCCAGCAGCAGCAGCGCGGAAAACGAGAACCCGATGAGCGGACTCAGCAGCAGCGCCTCGAAAACCCGTTCAGCCTGCCCCCAATCGACCCCGGACGCGCCGATGCCCGGCTCCGCCATGAACTGGTTGGCCAACCCGACGCCGATGATCGATCCGATCATCGTGTGCGACGAACTCGCCGGCAGCCCCAGGACCCAGGTGCCCAGATTCCACACGATCGCCGCTATCAGCAGCGAAAAAATCATCGCATATCCGGCACCGCTGCCGACCTGCAGGATCAGCTCCACAGGCAACAGCGTGACAACGGTGAACGCAACCGTTCCGCTCGATGCCAGCACGCCGATCAGGTTCCACGATCCTGACCACACCACGGCTGCTTCCGCCGGCAGGCTGTTGGTATAGATCACCGTCGCCACCGCGTTGGCGGTGTCGTGGAACCCGTTCACGAACTCGAATCCCAGCGCGATCAGCAGCGCCAGCCCGAGCAGCACGAACGCCCCGATCGCGAGCGGCGGTGTATTCGCCGCGTTCATGTCTTTCGTGATGCCGTGCACGGCAAAGCCGACGCCGAGCAACAGCAGTGCCACGAATAGCACGATGCTGGCTGCCTGCGGTTTCGCGTCCAGAGGCGGGCGGTCGAGGGCGACGTCCGACATCGGAGCCTCCTATGGCGATTGTCTGAGCGCCCTTACGAGGCACCGCACGGCCTGAACAGGGGAGCCACGCCATTGAACGAATGACAATTTGGCGACAGCGCGGCCCGCGCCGGCGCGACCCTTCCGCCGCGCAATTTCAACGCGGCGGCACCCATACCACGACGTCATCCACCGCATACGGCCGGCACTCGAAGCCGTGCGAGCGGCACAGCGCCAATGCGCGCGCCATTGGATCGTAGCCGCCCTGTGTGGCAACGCTCTGCCCGCCGGGCGCTATCGCAAAGGCGCGCGGCGGCTTTATTGTCAGGAAGTGCGCGTAGGTCGCCCGCCCCTGCGCGTTCACCCAGGGCACCGCGGCCACGTCCGCCGGCCGTGCGAACCCGCTGGCCCGCGGTGGTGCTGGCGGCGGCGGCGCTGCCCACACCACCTCGTTGTCCACCGCATAGGGATGGCACACGATCCCTGCCGACACGCAAATCGCCATCGCCCGTGCCAGCGGATTGGAACCCCCCTGGGCCGCCAGGCTTTCGCCGCCGGTGCCGATCACGAAGGCCCGCGGCAACGCCACGGTCAGGAAATGCGTATATGCCGTCCGGCCCTTGTCGTTGACCCAGGGCACCGCATCGACATCGCCGATGGCAGCGAAATGGCTCGCTGCAGGCCGCGGCGCCAACGCCGGCGGCACCCACACCACGTCCCTATCGACTGCGTACGGTGTGCAAGCCAGATGCGCGTTGCGGCACAGTGCGTATGCGCGCCCGAGCGGATCAAATCCGCCATCCGCCGCGGCGCTCTGGCCGCCGGGCGCCACCAGGAACGCCCGCGGCAGCCCCAGCGTCAAAAAATGCTCATACTGCTTGCGCCCGGCGTCCCCGATCCACGGCACCGCGGCGACGTCGTCCACTGCCGCGAAATGCGTCGCCGGCGGCACCGGCAACGGCATGTAAGTCGGAAACACCGCGCGCGACGGCATGCCGATGCCCGCCAGGAATGCATCCAGCCGCGGCACCCAGATTGGGATCGATTCCGGATGGCTCAGCATCTGATGGCTGTCGTCCATGAACCGCCCGATATCCACCAGCTCCGCGCGTCCGCCTGCGCGCGCATAAGCCTCGTGCATCGGCCGCCACACGCTGGGCTGAAACAGGCTGTCATTCTCGCCATACAGCCACAGCGAGGGCAGGGTGGTCGTGCTTCCCAGCCGGCCCGCCGCCTCGATCAGGCTCCCGTCGTCGCCACCCGCGGCACCACCGCAACCCGATGTGCGAATGCCGCCGAAAAAATCCACCAGGCCGCGCACGTTCGGCGGCGACAACGCACCCACTCCCAACGTGTTCCAGCCACCGAAACTCTGTCCCGCCACGACCACGCGCGCCGTATCGATCCTTGGATCGGACCCTAGCGCGGCGATGACGCCTTCGATGTCGCGTCCGTTATCCATTGCCAGTGCGGCGAGATCGCAGCCGTAATGGCCGCCGCCGCCGCCGGACCCCGCGTAGCCGCGCGCCATCGGCAGCGCCACGGCATAGCCGCGGCTCAGGAAATAGTACGCGGCATAGGTGTAGCGGTGCCTTGCCATGTCGGCCGGCCGTTCCTTCGACCCGTTGACGCCATGATTGACCACCGCGAGCGGGAAGGGGCCCGCGCCGTCGGGCGTGTACAGCGTCACCACCAGGTCGACGGGGCGCGCCGGGTCGCCGGAAAGATGCAGCACCGCTTCGTGCAACGGCGCCGGCGGCACCGCCCTGGCGTTCTGCGCATAGTCTTCACCCCAGGCACCACCTGGCGCCGCCAGCAGCACGGCGATCAGCAGGCGGCGCAGCCGCATGGGAAAACTCCGGGTAGGGACTCTCCCGGGTATAGACTGCTGGAGTGGTTCGGCAAGGAAGGTGGGCGGGGGCAACCGCGGAACAACGAAAAAGGAAGAAGCACTTCTTTTTGAAAAAAGAAGCAAAAACTTTTGTATGCGCGCCGGGTTGGCGGGCGGCGGCGCGCGAAAAAATGACTCTCATACCTACGGCCGTTGACCTGTCCTTCGCAGGTCAACGGGCCGTAGGTATTAGTTGGCGGTTGTTTGATGATATTGGGCGGGCAGGGGCGGTTCGGGGGCGGATAGGAGGGCAATCAGGGCGGGAAGCTTGTGCGCGGGTACGGGCTTGCTCAATAAATACCCCTGGATTTCGTTGCAGCCCTCGGCTGCAAGGATCGCAAACTGCCCCTCCGTCTCCACGCCCTCCGCAATCGTGTTCATGTGCAGGCTGCTGCCCAGCCCGGTGACCGCGCGGACGATCGCCAGGCACTCATCGTGCGTCTGCAATTCGGCCACGAACGAGCGGTCGATCTTGATCGTGTCGAACGGAAAACTCCGCAGGTACGACAGCGACGAATAGCCGGTGCCGAAATCGTCCATCGAAATGCGCGCACCCAGCTTGCGCAATTCATGCAGGATGGAAAGCGTCGCGCTATTGTCCTCCAGCAGCACCGATTCGGTGATTTCCAGCCCCATCCGCGCCGGTGCGATTCCGGAACTGCGCATTGCGTCCGCGACGGTTCCGACCAGCGCGTGGCCGCGGAACTGCACCGGCGACAGGTTCACCGCCACCTTCAGGTGATCGGGCCAGCCCGACGCCTCCGTGCAGGCCTGTTGCAACACCCACGCACCGATCGGCACGATCAGGCCAATTTCCTCCGCAACAGAAATGAACTCCAGCGGCGGCACCATGCCGCGCGTCGGATGATGCCAGCGCAGCAACGCCTCGAACCCGGTCACGCACCGCGTGCGGCAGCATACCACCGGCTGGTAATAGACCTCGAGCTGCTGCAACAGCAGCGCACTGCGTAAATCGAGTTCCATGGCACGGCGCGCCTGCGCGATCGCATCCATTTTCGGCTCGAAAAAACGCCAGGTGCCGCGACCCTCCCGCTTGGCACGATACAATGCCAGATCGGCGTTCTTCAGCAACTGCGTGGGATGCGTCGCATCGCCCGGTGCCAGCGCGATGCCGATGCTGACCCCGACGACCACCCGATGCCCCTGCAACTCGTACGGCGCGCCGACGGTCCGCACAATGCGCCGCGCCAAGGTCGTGGCGTCGGTCGGTAGCGAAACACCCAGTTGCAGAATGGCGAATTCGTCGCCGCCAAGCCGTGCGACGGTGTCGCTCTCCCGCACCACGTCGCGCAGCCGTAACGCCACCTCGCGCAGCAACTCGTCGCCGATCGGATGGCCGAGCGTATCGTTCACCGCCTTGAACTGGTCGACATCGAGATACAGCAGCGCGAACCCTTCGGTTCGCTCCGCGTGGGCCAGCGCCTGCTCCAGCCGCTCCTGGAACAGTGCGCGATTCGGCAACCGGGTCAGCGGGTCGTGTTGCGCCAGGAAAACAATCCGCTCCTCCGACCGGCGACGCTCCGTGATGTCCTCGTGCAGTTCGATCCACCCGCCGTCCGACATCGGCTCATGTGTAATGGCAATGGTTCGCCCGTTCGCCGGCTTGCGCACAAACGTGGTCGGTTGCCTTGACAGCAGGGTTTCGACATGCTCCGCCACCACCTGATCGATGGTGCATCCGGCGTGATTCCCGGCCGCGACGTCGAGCACAATCAAATCGCGATAGGCGCAACCCGGCGCAATGGCCTCCGGGTCGAACCCGTAGAAATCGCAGAAACGCCGGTTGACGACCACGATGCGATCAAGCCCGTCCGCCATGACGACGCCATGCGCCATGTTGCTCAAAGCAGTATCAAAACGTAAATTGGTCTGCCGCAGGCTTGTCGCGGCCCGTTCCTTCTCGTGCAGCAGTGCCAGTGTTTCCGCGGCGCGGTCGCGCAGCCTGATTTGCATGGCGGCGAGGCACCGCATCAGCCGACCGATTTCGTCACCGCGGTCGGTCTCCGGGATGGCCACCGACATTTCGCCCCGCGCGATCAGGTGTACGATCCTCGTCGAACGGCGCAGCGGGCCAACCACGCTCGCGGCCAGCGCCAGGCCGGAAACGCCGCAAATCATTGCGGTGGCGACCAGCGCCAGCAGCGTAAGCCATCGCGCCGTTTCGTACACGGCAGCGCTTCGGTCGACCACCTTCCTGCCGTTCTCGCTATTCCAGGCCATGTCTGCCTGCAAATAACCGAGCGCCTGCCTGAACGCGGTTCGATCCTCGCCGGTGTAAAGCGAAACCGCCGCCGGCGCCTTGCCGTGTTCGATCAGCGAGATCACTTCGGCGCCAAGTTGCTTCGTGCGATTCCAACCAACGTCGAAATCGTGCATCGTTTGGAATTCGTAAGTATCTGGGTTGATCTGCGCACGGTAGTCGCGCAACAACCGGTCTGCCACCGTCGTGGCGGCGGCGTATTCCGCCACGCTCCTGCGCGTGCCGTCGGCATCGTTCGACAGGGCGGCAATCAATGCGCGCCCCTCCGCATTGCGATAGGCCGATGCCGCCATGGCAAGCCGCCCGAGGCCCGCGGTGGAAGGCAGCCACTCGTCCCGGATGTTCTCCGCTGCTGCTTCGACACGCGCTGTCTGGCTCATGTCGAACAAGCCCAGGCCTGCAGCCGCCAGGAAAACGCTGCCAAACGCCAGCAATACCTTCGTGCGGATCGAACTATTCCGCCAAAATGCCAAAAGACTTCTCCGTTAATCCTCCTCGCGCGACGGTCCAACCCGCAAACCAGCTCAATTCCACATTACGCAACGACAATCTTGCCAGCAGGGCGTCGCCGGCCCGCCCGGACACGTCGCACGACAGGATCGAGAGGGTCGCGTGGCAGTATCGGGCGCCGTGCTTAAGGCCACATGAATGGCCGCCGGCCGTAAAGGCACCGAAGCAGCCATTGTGGCGCCGTACTTCGCCGCGAGCCAGAAGAACCGGGTCTGGGGTATGATACCAACGGCCTTAAATTTTGACCTGTCAAAGGCCAG
>JAATGE010000678.1 GCA_015654825.1 Rhodospirillales bacterium | reverse complement strand
GGCAGAGCCCTGGCCTTCCCGTTCTCGCCTATCTTAGCGCCCAGGGACCCCGCGCAAAAAAATGGCGGCCACAAGGGCCGCCAAGTTTAGGGAGGAAACGTCCAAGAAAACGGCGCGGCCGAAGCGGCGCCGTTAAGCCCCAGCTACACCCCGCCCCCCGCGGGCGCAAAGCCGTTTGCTGCAATGCACAACCGCATTTAGCGCATACGTTATCATAACCTAGCTCATCTCTGTCTCGATGCGCTCGATGTCGTCGTCCGAAAAACCAAAATGATGAGCGATTTCATGCACCAGCACGCTCGCCACCAGCTTGCCCAAATCCTCCCCGGTCTCGATCCACTCCAGCAGGATCGCTTCGCGATACAGGAAGATCGAGTCGGGAAACGCCACCGGGTTGCTGACGCTGCGCTGCGTCATCGGAATGCCGCGATACAATCCGGTCAGATCCCAGGGGCTCTCGATACCCATGTCCGACAGCGTTTCATCGTCCGCGACCTCCTCCACCAGGATCGCAACGCCACGCACGTGGCGGGCCAGGCGCTCCGGCATGGCGGCCAGCGCGGCTTCCGCCAGACCGCGGATATCTTCCTCTGACGGCGGGGTGGTATAGGCTGGCATCGAACGTCCCCAACGAGAAACAGGGTTCTAGCATGATCGAGCGTCTAAACGATGCCGCCCGCGCGGCGCTGGCGGAAACCCTGCCGCGCTGGGCCCTGGTGGACGGGCGGGACGCCATTTCCCGCGACTGGAAATTCACCAATTTTTCCGAAGCCTGGGGATTCATGGCGCGGGTCGCCCTGCTGGCCGAAAAACACGATCACCACCCGGAATGGTCGAACGTTTACAACCGGGTCGCGATCACGCTCTCCACGCACGACGCAGGCGGCCTCTCGCACCGCGACGTGGCGCTGGCACACGCCATCGACGCGCTGTAGCGCCATGCCGGGCAGTATCGTCAGCGGCGATCGCGCCGTCGAAATCGGGTCGCTGCAGCTACGCGCCGCGCAGGCGGCTGCCGGGCTGGAATCGCTTGGCGTCGGCGCCGGCGACACCGTCGCGGTGTTGTTACGCAACGATATCACTGCGTTCGAGGTCGGCGGCGCCGCCGGCCTGCTCGGCGCCTACGCAGTGCCGATCAACTGGCACCTCGCACCGGACGAAGCCGCCTACATCCTGTGCGACTGCGCCGCCGGCGTGCTCGTAGTCCACGCCGACCTGCTGCTCCCGCTGGCCGGCGTAATCCCGGAGGGCGTGACGGTACTGGTCGTCGAAACACCGCCCGAAATCGCCGCTGCCTTCAACGTTGCCCCGGCCGCCACGCAAGTTCCGACCGACCGATTGAACTGGGCAACCTGGCTGGCGCAATTCCCGCCGCTGCCGCCGCGGGCCGTGCCGTCGCCAGGTGCAATGATCTACACCAGCGGCACCACCGGCCGGCCGAAAGGCGTGCGCCGCCTGCCCGTCGACGAAACCCAGATGGAGGCGCTGTACGCACCGATCCTGGCCGCCCTCGGCCACCGCCCCGGCATGCGAACGATCATTCCGGCGCCGCTGTACCACTCCGCGCCCAACACCTACGCAGCGCTGGCAGTGCGCGTCGGCGCCGAACTGATCGTACTGATGCCGCGCTTCGAGCCGGAGGAATTGCTGCGGCTGATCGAAACCCACCGCATCACACACCTGCAGACCGTGCCGACCATGTTCATCCGGCTTTTGAAACTGCCCGAGGAAATCCGCACGAAATACGACCTCAGCAGCCTCGAATTCGTGGTCCACGCCGCGGCCCCCTGCCCCGCGGAAGTCAAGGCCGGCATGATTGCGTGGTGGGGCCCGGTGATTAACGAATATTACGGTGCCACCGAAATCGGCACCGTCGTGTTCTGCACCGCCGCGGAATCGCTCGCGCACCCCGGCACCGTCGGCCGCGCGCTGCCCGGCGTCGACGTGCGCGTACTCGATGAGAACGGCAACGATAGCCCCGTGGGCATTCCCGGCGAAGTCTTCGCGCGCATCCGCGCCGGCACCGATTTCACCTATCACGGCGATGACGCAAAACGCCGCAATGCCGAACGCCACGGGCTGATCTCCGTCGGCGATATCGGCTATTTCGACGAGGAAGGCTTCCTCTACCTGTGCGATCGCCGCAACGACATGGTGATTTCCGGCGGCGTGAACATCTATCCGGCGGAAGTCGAGGCGGCATTGATCGCGCTGCCCGACGTCGCCGACTGCGCCGTGTTCGGCATTCCCGACGACGAAATGGGCGAGGCGCTGTGCGCCTGCATTCAGCCAGCATTCGGCGCCACCCCGGACGAAGATGGAATTCGCGCCCACCTGCGCGGGCGGCTGGCCAACTACAAGGTGCCGCGCCGGATCGTTTTCATGGACAGTCTGCCGCGGGAAGATTCCGGGAAAATCTTCAAGCGCAAGCTGCGGGAACCGTATTGGGCCGGGCGTGAGCGACGGATTTAGGGCGGGAGTTTAGGAAAGGCCAGGGCTCTGCCCTGGACCCGCTGGGGCCAGTAGGCCCCAGACCCCATTACTCTGGTTCCGAGCGTAGCATCGGCTGCGAGCGCGCCGCCAAATCCCACG
>JAATGE010000661.1 GCA_015654825.1 Rhodospirillales bacterium | reverse complement strand
CGGTTCGAGGGTCGCGGGCTCGTCGGCGGCGGGCGCTTCGGGTTTTGCGAGGTCGATGAGGGCGCGGGCGGCGGCGGCGCGGGCCAGCTGCATGCCGAGATCTATCAGCTCCGCCAGCACGCGCAGGTTGTGTGCGGTGCGCTCGGCTGCTTCGTCCGGCTGTTTGGGGGGGGTGGGGCTCAGGTTGGCTGACTTTGAGGTTAGTGACACTAACAATAGTGGGGGTTGGAGAGGTGGGCAAGGGTTTTGTTGGGGTGGCCGGTGGGGCTGGCGGTTGTTCGGATCCGGTCGTTGCGGTTTGCTCCGAGGCGGGCAGGTGGTGGGTTGCGGAGGGCAACCCA
This sequence comes from Rhodospirillales bacterium, assembly GCA_015654825.1. Lineage (GTDB taxonomy): Bacteria > Pseudomonadota > Alphaproteobacteria > Acetobacterales > Acetobacteraceae > CAJCIS01. Next base: position 6,923 of record JAATGE010000661.1, on the reverse strand, counting down.
CCCCACGGTCGGGGTTGGCTGGGGTTTGAGGGGTGGGCCCGGGGCGGGGGCGTTGGATGGTCGATTGATACGCTCATTACGGTGCGGGCGTGTGCTCGCCGCCGATATCGCATTCAAAGGGTAGTGCCTCAGTTTGAAAATATCAAGAATGAGACGGACTGGCATCTGCTTACTGCTACGCCTATGCGCTGCTTAGCGGTAAGCAGGAGGCACGAGAAATGAGTGATACAATCAAGCTGGTGGCGGCGATCCTGGCGGCCGGGCGGTGCCAGGGCCTCGCGGGTGCAAATGTCTCGGAATATGTAGACGCATACAAAGTTGCGCTCAAAATGCTTGAGAAGGACGTCGCGGACGCCGCAAAGGCCGAGGCCAAGAAGGTCGACGCCACCTACGACAAAATTGGCAAGGGTATCCCTTGAGATGCCGAAGGGACCTAGAGGCGAGAAGCGCCCCGCCGACGTGATCGGCGCCGCCGTGAAGGTCATGCGCATCGCTACCGGCCAGGAGACTGAGGAACTGGCGCCGATCAGCCCTGGGGCAGCCCTGGGTAAGCTTGGGGGCGAGGCGCGGGCTCGGAACCTGACGGCGGAGCAGCGCCGGGAGCAGGCCAAGAACGCGGCGGCCAAGCGATGGGAACGAACTTAAGCTGCCACTTCGGGTGTCTGCCCTTCAGGAACGAACCGAATAAGAACGCGACCTGCCCTTACGGTTTCACCATCCATCGTCACGTCAACTTCGATGAAACCGTCCGTGGGCAAAGTAAATGGAGCAAACGGAAAGATTTGGTTTACCAAAATTCGGCGTGCGCCAGCAGTAAGATCGGCTTCCAGTTTGGCTTGAGGATTGCGCGTCGCGACAAAATGGAAAATCTTCTCTCTGTTAGGTGGCGCAAACATTTCAACCATAAGTGTTTCTATAGGGTCGTCGATATCGGCTATCGCCCAAACGGCGACAACAAGCTTTGGAAGGGTGGCGGGCGCAGAGGCCGCCACAATTAAGTCAGAAGAATAGATTCCAATAAGCGAATGCTTGCCATACAATTCATATCTAACGTCATCGCAGAACGTCGCAAAGGCGTTGCGGATTCTTGTCATCTCGCTATGCAGCCAGTCGGTGGTCGTCGCTTTTTGATGTGCCGGTTTGTGGCACGTCCGTCCTACTACTTACATCCAAGGTATCGTAGTTCTTGAAGCGCTGGTTGCTCATTCTCATGGGATGACGAGACGGAAGTTGAACCATAACCGGCCTATCAAGGGCAAAAGCCAAGTCCGCCAACGTCTCCAGCGTCATATTTCCTTCGCCGGAAAGTTTCTTCGAGATAAATGACTTATCTACCCCTAGCGTTTTTGCCATTTGAGTCTGTGTTAGCCCTCTCGCACGAAACTCTTCCACTAATGCCCGGTTGATCGCGTGAGTAATTTCACTCAGCAAGCGCAGATATGTTCTGCGGCGCTTGCCGACATGCAGGCTAGAGGACGGCATTGCTAGAAGCTCCCACAATCCATTTGGGCACGTCAAGATCAAGCTGATTACGGAACCAAACAACGTTGTTTACGCAGGGAGAAACCAACTTAGCAGGCTTAAGCTCGCACTTAAGTCGGCCGCACACAACGACAAAGACACCCCTTCTCGCGAACCAGCCAATGAGCCGCACATCAGGTGTTTTAAGTTCCCATACATAGTGGCCTATTGGATCAAGCGGATGATATCGTGACCCATAGGCGATTACTTTTCTTACAATAAACTCATGAAGCATTGCTTCCACTTGTTCAAAGGGTGAACGGTTATTTCCATGGTCAGACTGCGCCGAGATAAGCGTATTTGCTATCCAGGCATCGGCCTCCAAAGAAAAGTAAACGAACCTGATGGGTTGCTCCCATGCCTCCAGATCAGCGTCGTGCTTTTTTAGCTTCCCTTGAAGGGCAAGATAGCCTAGAGTTGCCATATAAGTCAACGCACAAAAGGTTGCAGAGTTCTCTCGGCGCCTAGAGCGAGGCGGAGAAGCGCTGACCTTAGTGGCTAGGAGAGGCCGAATCGAGCGAATTTAGCACGTGGCCAGAACAACCCCTCAGAAGAGGAGGGAGCGCCCGGGCGAGCATTGCGTGCCCCCCGAGCGCTAAGGCCAAAACCTCAACCCAGCGCCTGTAGCTCAGATGGACAGAGCGACCGTGTCGTAGCGGTGGGCCGGGGGTTCGATTCCCTCCGGGCGCAGACCACCCAGAACTACTAGGCAACTCGTGCACTAGCACGGGCAGAAAGTGCTTGTACAGTGAATTTAATTCTTGACGGTAAGCAAAAAGTTCACTACAAAAGTGGCATGAACAAGCTCCCGAACGCCAAGCGCGCCCAAATCCTCTCGATGCTCTGCGAGGGGTCGTCCATGCGGTCCATCAGCCGTATCGCGGACGTGTCCATCAACACCGTGTCGGGCTTGCTGGAAGCGGCTGGGGAAGCCTGCCTCGCCTTCCATGATGAGACGGTGCGTGGCGTGAAGGCCAAACGGGTGCAGTGCGATGAGATTTGGGCATTCTGCTACGCCAAGCAACGCAACGTTGAGACCGCCAAGGCTGCGCCCGCCGAAGCCGGCGATCTGTGGACCTGGACCGCGATTGATGCGGACTCCAAGCTGATCGTCTCCTGGCTGGTAGGTGGCAGCGATGCCGGTTACGCGCACAAGTTCATGCAGGACGTTGCGAGCCGTCTCGCGAACCGGGTGCAACTGACGACCGATGGCTTGAAAGCCTATTTGACCGCCGTCGAGGACGCCTTTGGGGCCGATATCGACTATGCGCAGTTGGTGAAGATGTTCGGCGAGACTGCCCACCCGCCTGGCCGCTACAGCCCAGCCGTCTGCACTGGCGCCCGCAAGGAGCGGATTGAGGGCAGCCCAAACCCGAAGCACATCAACACGTCATTCGTTGAGCGCCAAAACCTCACGACGCGCATGTCCATGCGCCGGTTCACGTGTCTGACAAACGCTTTCAGCAAAAAGGCCGCAAACCACGTTCACATGGTTGCGCTCTACACCGTGTTTTACAATTTCGTTCGTCTGCATAAGACCGTGAAGTGCAGCCCGGCAATGGCCGCTGGCGTCACCGGCAAGCTATGGAGCATGGAGGATGTGGTTGCACTGATCGACGCTAAGGCCGAAGCCCCAAAGGCTCGCGGTTCCTATAAGCCGCGCGCTCCGGAGGCCGGCGCAATTTCAAACTGAGACGCTACCCATTCGGAACAGACAAAATTGGGGTCTGGGGCCTACGGCCCCAGCGGGTCCAGGGCAGAGCCCTGGCCTTACTTATATGCTGCTGCCTCATCGTAGGCGGCGAGCAGCCGGGCGCAGTAGTCTTCGGCGAGCGGCTTCATTCCGGCGTGCGTTACGATGAACTCGGCGTTGCGCTGCAGGCCGGCGAGGGCGCGGGCGGCGACTTCTTCCGATGACAGCATGAAGGGGGCGTCCGGCGCGGGCGTGGGTGCGTTGGGGCGCAACGACATGGTGCCGGTAACGCCCGCCGCGTGGCGGGCCGGGCGGCTGCGGGCGCCGAGCATGATATCCGTTTCGGTGGCGGCGGGGATCAGCAGGGAGACGCCGACATTGTGTTCCGCGGCTTCGGGGCGTAGCGCGGTGGCGAGGCCGAGCAGGGCGGACTTGGCGGAGACGTAGGGGCCGTGGCCCAGCACCCAATCCGGTGCGAGGGCGGTTTGTGAGCCGGTGATCAGGATCTGGCCGCTGCGGCGCTGCGCCATCGCGGGGTAGAATACCTGGATGCAATTGACGACGCCGTGCAGCACGACGCCGTAGACCCAGTCCCAGTCAGCTTCGGTATGATCGAGCAGCGGGCCGGCCGTGGTGACGCCGGCGTTGGCGCATAGCAGATCGATGGCGCCGTGGATTTCGGTTGCCTGGTCGGACAGGGCGCGGACGGCGGCGCGGTCCGCGACGTCGCAAACGATGGGGGTGGCGAGGACGCCGAGGGCGCGGATTTCGGCCGCGGCCGCGTTCAGGCGGTGGGCGTTGGTGGAGGCCAGAACGATGTTCATGCCGCGGCGGGCGAGGGCGAGGCCGAGGGCGCGGCCGATGCCGGTGGCGGCGCCGGTGATCAGGGCGGTTTTGCCGGCGAAATCTTGCAGCATGCGGAGTCTCCAGGGCGGCGCTTGTTGTGGACGTAGCGCGGTTGCGAGGGTGCGTGTGCGCGGGGGCGCATGCAATCAGAGGCGCGATGATGGGGGCGGCTGGGGATGCGTGCGGTGCCGGGTGCGTTAGGGGTAGGGCATGTTGATTGCGAGCAGTCCGGCCAGGGGGTTTTATCGGCATGCCGCGTGGCGGGTGCCGAGTGCAGAACGAATAAATTGGGGTCTGGGGCCGTCACGCGAAAGCGTGCTGCGCACGACGGCCCCAGCGGGTGCGGGGCAGAGCCCTGGCCTTCCCTGGCGCCGTCTATGACGGACATTGTTCGCGACACCCCCGCCGAGGGAATAGCGCGCATTACGCTGAACCGCCCCGATGCGCTGAACGCCATGACGTTTTCGATGTATGGCGAGCTGATCGAGGCGTTCGAATCGGTGCGTTACGATCAGCATATACGCGTGGTGGTGCTGACCGGTGCGGGGCGGGGGTTTTGCGCGGGCCATGATGTGCGCGCGGCCGGGACGCCGGACTGGGTGCCGCAGGGGCTGGGTGCCGCGCAGCGCAGCCGCGCGATCATGGACAAGATCAGCCGTATTCCGCTGGTGATGCGCAGCCTGCCGCAGCCGGTCATTGCCGCGGTGAACGGCACCGCGGCGGGGGCGGGCTATTCGCTGGCGCTGGCGGCGGATCTGTGCGTCGCGGCGCGCGGCGCGAAGTTTGTCAATGCGTATCATAACGCCGGCAGCGGACATGAATTCGGGCTGAGCTATTTGTTGCCGCGCGCGGGGGGGGCGCAGCGCGCGGCGGAGTTGTTGCTGACGGGGCGTGCGTTACCGGCGGAGGAAGCCGCGGCCATCGGCATGATTTTGCGTGTGGTGGAGCCGGCGGCGCTGGAGGAAGCGGTTTTGGAATTGGCGGATGCGATTGCGGTGAACAGCCCGATCGGGATTGCGCTGACCAAATCGAGTTTTTGGATGAACCAGCACGCGGGAAGCCTGGAGCAGGCGATCGAGCTGGAGAATCGCGCGGTGTTCGCGAGCCAGACGACCGAGGATACGGCGGAGAAACGGCGAGCGTTCGTCGAGAAACGCAGGCCGCATTTCAAGGGGAAATAAGCATGGCGCGGTTCGAGAACAAGGTGGCGGTTGTTACGGGGGCGGGGCGCGGGATCGGGCGCGAACTGGCGCTGCTGTTCGCGCGCGAGGGTGCGCGGGTGGTGGTGAACGACCTGGGTGGCGGGCCGAGCGGCGGTGGCGGCGATGTTTCGGTGGCGCAGAAGGTTGTCGACGAGATCGAGGGAGCGGGTGGGACGGCGGTGGCGGAGACATCGTCGGTTGCGTCGATGGCGGGTGGCAAGGCGGTGATCGAGTGCGCGCTGGATCATTTCGGAGCGGTGGATATTCTGATCAATAATGCGGGGATTATCCGGCCGAAGCGCATCGATGAGATGAGCGAGGAGGATTTCGATATCGTACTGGCGGTGAATTTGAAGGGATATTTCGCGACGGTGCGGCATGCGGCGCCGCATATGATGAAGGCGCGGGGCGGTGTCATCGTGAATTTGTCGTCGCCGTCGGGGCTCGGGCATTGGTCGATGAGCAATTATACGGCGGCGAAGGAGGGGGTTACGGGGTTTTCGCGTGGGGTGGCAAGGGATTTGGGCGAGTTTGGCGTGCGGTGCAATGTGTTGCGGCCGGTTTCGACCGAGAGCTCGATGAACGCGGTGCCGGGAATATTCGAAACGATCGCGTATGCCGAGGAGCGGTTGCATATTCCGCCGGTTTCGAACCGGTATCTGTCGGATAACGGGACGCCGAGCGGGTCCGTGCATCCGGCGGTGGTGGCGGCGTGGCTTTGCACGCAGGAGGCGGCTTCGCTGAATGGGCGTGAGGTTTTTGTGTTTGGCGGGCATGTGGCGCTGGTGCAGGAGCCGGAGTTGGTGCGCTCGCAGTTCCGCGCGGCGGGGTGGACGCTGGATGCGCTGTGCGCGCCGGCGGTCAGCGGTGCGTTGACTTATGATATTCGTAATCAGTTCGTTGGTGTGGCGTGAAGGCCAGGGCGCTGCCCTGGACCCGCTGGGGCCTGAGGCCCCAGACCCCCATTAGCGCTGCGCGGCTTCTTATCGTTATCCCGCCGAAGTGAATACCAGTCATGGCTTTTCAGGCTTCGCCGTTCCTCCCAATGAATGGGGGTCCGGGGCCTCAGGCCCCGGCGGGTCCAGGGCAGAGCCCCGGCCTTCGCTTTTTTAGTACACGTGGGACGGTAGGATGCTGATGCGGGCCGTGTTGATGGATCGTTACGGGGGGCCGGAGGTGCTGCGCGTGGGCCAGGTCGCGCGGCCGACGCCGGGGGTAGGCGAGGTGCTGATCCGGGTTGCGGCGGTGGGGGTCAACCCGGCCGATCCGAAATGGCGCATGGGCATGTTCCAGGGGTTTGCTCCGCTCGGGTTTCCACACGTTCCGGGGTACGATGTGGCCGGTGTCGTGGAGCAGGCGCCCCCGGGGTGCGCGGTGGCGGCGGGGGCGCGCGTGGCGGCCATGCTGGATGCGGTGCGGCAGGGTGGTTACGCGGAGTTCGCGGTGGCGGATGCGGAAAATGTCGCGCTGGTACCGGAAGGATTGGATTTCGCGGCGGCCGCGGCGGTGCCGACGCCGGGGCTGACGGGCGTGCAGATGATCGAGGAGCATTTGAACGCGCGGGCGGGGCAGACGGTGCTGGTGACCGGTGCCGTGGGCGCGGTGGGGCGGTTTGCGGTGCATGCGGCGCGGGCGCGGGGCGCGCTTGTAGTGGCCGCGGT
>JAATGE010000130.1 GCA_015654825.1 Rhodospirillales bacterium | reverse complement strand
GCGTCGAACAGGCGATTGGCAAACTCAAGCGGTTCAAACGCGTCGCCATGCGGTGCGAAAAGACCGACATCAGCTATTCAGCCATTATCGGTTTTGCGTGCGGCCTGATGCTGGTTAAATCCGTCCACACGGCCTAGGAACATCGCCCACGGCGCCGCTGCTACACCCCAGCTTCTCTCATTATGTGGGCCACAGTCCCGCCGATGGGATTCTCGGTCTGATGGCGGTTGATACACAATACCGGACAAGCTCCCCAGACCCCATTTACGCTGCGCAGGGCCCCATCGTGTCCCCGGCGAAGCCAGGACCACATGCGAATTTTCAGGGTTCGCCGTTCCCCCCAATGAATGGGGTCTGGGGCCTACTGGCCCCAGCGGGTCCAGGGCAGAGCCCTGGCCTTACTACCCTTCGGCGGCGTTATTGCAGGCGGGACGGCGGGGGGAGTTGGGCCACGGGGCCGGGGACGCCGGTGATCGAGGTCAGGTACAGGGTTACCTGGCCTAGTTGCTTGTGCTCGAAAACGACGCGCTCCGGCACCAGGGGGGCGCCGGGGACGACGGAGGCGAGCCAGGCGGTGCCGTGGCGGGTGCGGCGCTGATCGGCTTCCGGCTCGTTTTTCAGGAAGCCGGCCAGTTCCTGGCCTTCGAAGTCGCAGCGCAGGGCCGGCAGGTCGTAGTGCGATTTGGGCGACGGGGGCGGCAGTTCGCGGCCGGCGACGTGGGCGGCCAGGTGGGTCAGGCGTCGGCCGTCGAAGACCGTTTCGGCGCCGTCGCAATGGCCGGTCTGGCCGGCCTCGCGCACCAGCATGGCCATGGCGCTGAGGGCGTCGATCGTGTGGGCGCGCATTTCCGGCGGGATCGGCGTGCGCTCGAGCTCGGCGGGGGGGGTGATGGTGTCGACCACCGGACTGCCGTCCTGCCAGTGGAGGCCGACGGTGCGGTTGGTGCCGTGCAAGACGCCGGTGGCGGAGAAGCTTTCGGGCACGGCGCGGTCGCCGGTAAAGTGGCCGAGCACCTGGCTGTCGCTTTCGACGTGCGACACCCAGCCGACCAGGCCGGCGGTGTGGAAGGCCAGGCGGCCGCTGTAGCCGGTGGGGGTGAGGGTCAGGGCGGCCGACAGCTTCAGCGAGACGAGGCCGTGCGAGTAGCCGTCATATTCGGCCTTGAACGACCCGGTTGCGGCTGCCTGGGCGACGGCGGGTGCCAGCAGCACGGCACAGCAGAGAAGGGCGCGGCGCATCACGGGGCGATCATGCGGCGTGGTGGGCCGCGCCGCAACGCCAAAGCGGCTTGGTAGCGTCGAGCGGCGGTTCGGCGCGGTGGCGCATTTCAGATTTCGTAAACCAACCGATGCGTAAATCAGCCTTGGATTAGCGCCCTGAGATGATTGTTGTTTCGAGAAGGACACGTGATGCGCCCTGCCACGACCCAAGGCCTGTCAACGGATGTGCTGGAGCGCGCGCTTGCGGCCTCGGCCGTGGTGGCGGCGGGCAGCGCCGCGGGCGGGGCCTACCTGGCGCATCGCGGCTATGGCTGGCCGGCGTTGGCGTATGTGACCTGCGGTGCGCTGGTGGCGTACGGCGTGATCGGCGTGTGGGCGCAGGATGTGATGGTGCGGCGGCACCGCGGGGAGCTTGCGCGCGCCTATGGCGCGGCGCTGCAGGGGCAGCGGGTGCGTGGGCTGGACCGGCGGAGCGGGCGGCCGAGCCGGCTGGAAGCGCTGATGCTGTGCCTGACGTCGTTCGTGGAGAGCAAGCGGCTGTCGATGCTGCGCGGCAACCGGCTTGCGAGCTGGGTCGCGGAGACGCGGCGTAGCCTGGAGCAGCGGCTGGCGGAGGCGCAGCGGCTGGGGGCCAGCATGGCGGACGACGCGCAGGTGATCGCGGAGGCGGCGGCCGGCTCGCGGCACGCGGAGGCGGATTTTTCCGCGCATCTATCGGCGGTGCAGGGTCGGGCCGGCGCCGCGGTGACGGCGACCGCGGCGGTGGCGCAGGAGGCGGCGGGGCTGGCCGATGCGGTGCGGGCGATTACCACCAGCGCGACCGAGGCGAAGGCGATCGCGGCGCGGCTGGCGCAGGCGGCGTTCGCGGGCCAGGGCGGCATTGCCGCCATGAGCGACAGCGCGGCGCTGATGGCACAGGCCGTGGACCAGGTGCAGCACGTGCTGCGTCGGGCCGATTTGCTGGCGATGAATGCCGGAATGGAGGCCACACGCGCCGGCGACGGGGCGCGGGGGTTTGTCGCGGTTGCGGCCGAAATCAAGAGCGTTGCGAGCGACGGCGGGGCGGCGCTGGACGGCCTGCTGGCGACGGTGCGCGAGATGAAGTCGCAGAGCGGGCAGGTGTTTCAGCGCATTCAGGAAATCTCGGACGTTATCCAGGCGCATCACGAATTCGGGCACGCCCTGTCGCACGCAACGATGTTGCAGGCGGACGCGGTGGGGCGGCTGCTGCGGCATCTGGGGGCGGCGCAGGGCGAGGTGCGCAACCTGCACAACGAAGCGCACAACATCACGTTGCCGGAATCGCGGCTTTGCGCGGGGGCGGCGCAGCAGGCGGTGGAACGGCTGCCGGGCTATGCGGAGGCGATGTCGCAGATATTGCGGGGGTTGCCGGATTTCGTGGCCAGCGACGAGGATTGGCAGAAGGGTTAGGAAGGGTTCTTTTTTGGAAAAAAAGAACCAAAAAACTTTTGATTGTTTGGGGTACGGATTTGTTGCGGGGGACGATACGCGCGGACGGGGGTGTTCGTGTTGCGCTTTTTGGGTCGCTTCACGGAATTGTGTTACACTTTTGTTAAAATTCATGTAACAGAGCGTTGCCGCTGCCGGGCCGAACCGGGGGGTAGTTGCTCCCGTTCCGCGCCGCTAGGTCTGGTGAATGTGGTCATATCAGGACTAGGGAGACCGCACGATGAAGAGTTTTGCATTAGCCGCTGCCATGGTGATGGCCGCGAGCACGGGCGCCATGGCACAAAAGCCGTTCAACGTGTCACTGGACGGGTTCTGCAATACATTTGCACTGACAATTAATGCGTTTGAGATTTACGGCCAGCGCACCGGCTGCGGCTACACGGTCATCGACGGCGGCAACGCCGCGACCGTCAGCCACGCCAAGTATAACGTGACGAACGACAGCAACGACGGGAGCGAAATATTTATTTGGTATTTCACCCCGCCGAAGCACAAGGCAGGAAACTGGTACCTGTATGAGTCGACAGGAACCAGCGAGACGGAAGTCAATTCGGGCACCTACACACAGACCCACAACGCCGTGAAGGTGGGTTCCGGAAAAGACGTGACGCGCGCACGCTAGTCACGCACTCCGAAATAAGTATCCGGCGGGCCGGGGGAATTTCCCCCGGCCTTCGCTATATTTACAAAAGTTTTTTGGTTCTTTTTTTCAAAAAAGAACGTCTTTCTTACGGCCTCAAAACCCAAACATATGATCCAGCGAAAACGCACCCCCCTCGCCGATCAGTCCGTGATACCCGAACAGCCGGCAGGTAGTATCCCGCACCAGTACGTATCCGCCGGGCCCGGCGGTGAGCAGCTGCCCCGCCGAGAATATTTCGTCAGGGAACACCATGACCGAGCCGCTGCAGGCGATCGTGAGATTGTGTTCCGCAACGGTCGCGCCGTCGCCGTCGATCAGCAGCAATTTTGTGCTTGAGCGGGCCTGCCAGGGGGCGGAGGCCGGGTACACCAGCACGGTGAAACTGCGCCGCCCCTCGCTGCCGAGTTTCAGAAACAGGCGGGTGGAAAGGCCCGGGGGCGGCCCGCTGTAGGATTGCGGCTCGTCGCGGTAGGTCATGATCGTATTGAAAATATGCGCGCCGAAGCTGGTTTCCGCGGCGTGGCCGCTGTGGCGGTGTTCGTAGCGGAACAGGCCGTGGAGCCAGCCGTCCGCCTCGCCGCCGTCGCGGAAATCATAGACCAGCTCGGCATGACCGACGTGCGGGGCGATGCCGTCGAGGTCCATGGCGAGATCGTGGTTGCGCGGCAGGCAGCCGAGAAAGCGTTGCGCTGCCAGGGTGCCGTCGGCATCGAAGACGTCGAGCCGCAGCGGGAGGTTGGCCTGGCGCTCGGCCATCGGGTTCGGTTGCAGAATGGTTCTGAACTGCTCCGGCGGCAGCACGGGAAACGGCAGCAGGTAGCCGCGGCCAAGCAGGTTGTGCAGCGACCTGATGCCCGGGTCGGGGCGCAGATCGGCGCGTTCGACGTTGACGTGGGCGATGCGGGTGCGGCCGTCGCGCCGGACTTCGTAACGCGGCCGCACGACGTGGCGCCCGGTGCGGACTTCGATCTGGGCCGGCCATTGCACGTCGGGCAGCAGGCTCGCGACGTCGACGGCCATGGTGGCGTAGGGGCCGATTTCGACGGCGAGCGGGGCCGGTGCCTCGCGGCCCATGCGGTCGAGCGCGATGGCGCCGGCGGGGATCGGCGCCGCGTGGGTGTTCTGGACCCAGAGCAGGACCTGTTCGTCGGCGCGCGGCGCGGGCAGGCCGGCGTAACGATCGGACGGCCAGGCGTTGGCGTCGTGGGTGACCGAGAGGCTCGGGTCGCCGTCGCTGCCGTAGGTGTCGAGCGCGTATTTGACGACGTCGTGGCCGGCGATGCCGATGGCGTGCAGGAATAGCTGGCCGGTGAATTCGCCGAGCCCGAAGCGGGCGCGGACTACCTCGGAGTCGATCGTGAAGCCGCCTTCGGTTGCCGGTAAAGGCTGCTCCCAGGTGGCGAGCACGGTGCCGTCGGCGGCGAACAGGCGCAGCCAGAGGCGGACCGATTTGGCGCCGTAGCCGGCCCAGTAGTTGGCGCTGACGAGGCGCGTCGAGAGGCCGTGCTGGTCGCGGAAGAAGACGTGGTTGGTGGCGAAATTCAGGCGGTCCAGGTAGTTGAGGGGGTTGGTCAGCATTTCGGCCGGCAGCCTGGCGCGGTCCAGCGAGACGACGCGGACCGTGGGCGGCAGCAGCGCTTCCATGCGGCGCTGGGTGCGGCCGGCGTCGAACGACGCGATCAGCAGCGTGGCGGCATGGGTGCGCGGCAGTTCGGCCAAGGGCTGGGCCGCGGCGCCGGCGACGCGGTCGTCGAGGCGCGCCACGTCCTGGACGTAGAACGCGGCGGGCGCGGGGAGTTCCGGGTGCATGGAGTAGAGGGGGGCGGCGACGCCGTCGGGGTCGAACAGGGCGAG
>JAATGE010000114.1 GCA_015654825.1 Rhodospirillales bacterium | reverse complement strand
CGCCAGGCGGGTGCCATCGCCGAGCACGAACGGCACCGACTTCCAGCCGCTGGCGGGCGGTGTCCAGAACGGCAGCACCAACGCCGCGTTGGCCGGCACGCCGGCGCCGATGGCAAAATCGACCGCGCCTGGGCGGAGCGGCTCGCCCCCCAGCGTCGCAAACAGGGGCACCGGCCCCAGATCCGGTTGCGGGAGCGGCGCGTCGCCGGCGCCGGTCGCAAAGTTCGCTAATCCGGGTCCCGCGGCGGGCGCGCCGGCCAGTGGCGCCGGCTGCAAATCGCGCAGTTCCGCGATCGGCTGCACCTGCACCCCGCTGATTTCCGCCGGTGCCGGGAGTTCGCACAGCCGAACCGCCCGATCCGGAAATACCGCCGCCAGGCGGAGCTGCCGCGTCCCCTCCGCATCGTCGCGAAATCCGCTCACAAAACCATAAGCGGGCGTTTTTAAGCCGTTTGCTTTGGTCAAATCCTTGCGCAATTGCAGCGATCTCGTGGTGCCTACATTCCGCCCGGCCGCGTCGCGCAACGCTATCCAGGGCGCCGTATGCCGCCCGTCCGGATCGGCGAGCCATCCGCTCAGCACCATGGCGCCACTGTCGATCGCCACCGCCTGATCCACGGCGCCCCGGCATGCCGGCAGGCTGCCCGGCGCGGCCGCGGCCAGCCGCGCCAACAGGTCGGCGGGTGGTTCTTGGCCCGGCGCGAACATGTTGAGGCCGGCCTGGTGGAGAAAACCCGCCGGACCCCTAATCCTGGGCACGCCATCGCTGAAGATAACGTCGACGGGTCCCGCCACGCCGATATTGTTCGTCAGCAACTCGGCTTCGGCCAGGATTGTGCGGTTGAAAATGTCCGCCTGAACGGCGTACGAGGGCAGGTTGGCCACGTACAGCAAACCGCCGACGGCTGCGACTACCAGGCCCCGGGCCCAGTTGTTCCCGCCGCCGGCGGCGTTCAGCGCACGGAGCACCAGGCCGCCGCAGGCGCCCCAGAACAACAGACTCATCGTCGCATATCGCGGTACCAGCGCGACACCGGGCCCAAACAGCATACGTAACGTCGTGCTGGCCGCGGGGCCGCACATCGCCGCGAACAACGCCAGCGCCAGAAGCACCGTGTCCGCCACCGGCAGTGCCGGGCCGCCGCGGGACCAGCGCCAGGCCGGCGGCGCGGCCAACGCCAGAAGCAGCGCGTAGCCGGCAAATCCGACCAGAAGCGCTGCCTTGGGCGCTTCCATCAAGGCGCTGCCCAGGAAATACGCGCTGAACAACGCGTGTGGCGCCAGCCAGGCGAATGCGCCGGGCGGATGCGCAATTTGCTGCGGCAGCAGCTTCAATCCCGGTAGCTTTGCAGGCAGCTGCATGGCCAGGTGGCTCGGCACCTCCAGCATCAGCGCCGCGGCCGCCCAGACGGCAAACACCACCCAGACGGCGGACTGCGCCCGCCGCAGCCACAGCACCACGGCCACGGCCGGCAGCAGCAGAATGCCGCTGCCCATGGAAAACAATGCCAGCAACGCGAACGCGGCACCGCCCAATGCGCGCGTCATGCTGGCTCGTTGCGACAACCCGGTATCGCAGGCCTCGGCGAACAGCCACGCCGCGCCGAGAGCAGCGCAGCAGGTCAGCGCGAACTGCACCTGAAACGCCAGTAGCAGGTTCTGGCTCTGGCAGGTACCGGCGACGAAGCCCGCCCAGACCACAGCCGGAACGTACCAGGCCGTCCGCCGGCTGACGCCCTGCATCGAGAGGCGCCCCATCAGCAACCCGAGCACCAGCAGCGCCGCCTCGTTGCAAACTGCTACGAAGTGCCCGGACAACCCGAAATAAGTCGAATCGATCAGCAGCAGCAGCCGGGTGGTGGCAATCCTGTGTTCCGACTGCGGCCGTATCAGTTCGCGAAAGCTGTAGTGCCCGCCGGCCAGCTTCTGCAGATCCTCGACCCAGTACCACAGGTCGAACCACACGGGCGTCGTGAAGTAGCGCCAGGTGAAAAACCAGCTGTACAGCAGTGCTGCGAGCCCGAGGCCCGTCAGCAGCAGCCGGGAGCCTGATTGGCCCGCGAAACGTTGACCCACGAAACGTTGGACCGCGAAACGTTGGACCGCGAAACGTTGGACCGCGAAACGTTGACCCGCGAGACGCACGATCTAGGCCGCGACGATTTCGTTGGGGAGTGTTTCCGGCCAGATCCGGGCCGCCACCCGCGCGCCGTGGCGGCGCAGCGGACGCTCGACCATGCGAAAATTCAATTCGGCCAGCGGCAATAGCAGAACCCCCGCGGTGGCCAGGAACGTCACCTCCCAGCCTGGGCCGAACCGCGTGCCCGCAGGCGCCAGCCGGAACCAAATCTCCCTTGTTGCGAAAAATACCGGCAAATGGATCAGATACAGCGCATAGGACCGGCTGCCCGCCCACAGCATCACGCGGCGCAGGACGCCGCGCGGTGGAATATAGTCCCGATCGAAACACGCAACAAACACCGGCACCAGCGCCAGCACAGCCACGACATCGTCAGGGTGGCGCGTGATCCGTTGCCCGAGCGGCGCCACCGCCGCCATGCCCAGCAGGGGCAGCGCCAGTGCCGCGAACCGCGCCAGCCGCGATCGCCCCAATACCACCGGCTCGAACGCCGCAAACGCCTTTGTCTCCGCGGCCAACGCCAAAAGCACGCCCAGGATCAGCGCATGAGCGCGAAAGCAGGTCAGCCAGAGACTCTGCGGCGTCGCCATCAGCGCAAGCAATGCCACCACCAGCACCGGCACCAGGAACCGCCCGCACAACAGCGCCGCGAGCGGCAGCAGCACATAGAACTGCTCCTCCATCGACAACGACCAATAATGCGGGCTGCCGCCATACTTGAAATGCAGGAACCCCTCCGCCAGGCGAAAATTGGCGATGCTCAACAAGCCCGCGATGGTGGCTTCGAAATTGGCGTGGAACGTATCGAGCGCCAGGCTGCGGTTGAACACCGCCGACTGCAGCAGAATAAGCCCCAGCCACAGCCAGGCCGACGGCAGGATGCGCCACGCGCGCCGCACCCAGAACGCCAGCGCGGCCCGCGCCGCCTGCGCGGTCGCCATGCCCAACCGCAACGAAGGCAGCAGCGTCCGTGCGATCACAAATCCGGAAATGGCGAAGAACAAATCCACGCCGGGCCAAAAATTTAGGTAATTTTTGGTCAGGTGGTCCCACCAGGGGACCTCCCACGTAATCAGCAACAACGGGATGTGGAACAACAACATCATCAGCACCGCAATGGCGCGCAGCACCTCGATGTCGTCGATCCGCCGCCCGCGCGCCGTCATTGAGTCATGCCGACGCGGGCGGCAGGCAGCGGCGGCCTTCGGCGCGGCCGACGGTGAGGTAGTGTTCCAACGGATTGGCGCCCGCCTCTGCCACGTCGGAGTGGGCCGCCAGATAATACCGCGTATCGAAACCCGCACTGGGATTGCGACCCTCGGGCACCCCGTCGGCGAGATAATGCAGCAGCGGATTGGTCCCGGCCTCCGCCACATCGGGCGCGTTCGCGAGGTAATACAGGGTGGAGAACGCCGGACCGGGATCGCGCCCCTCGCGCGCGCCGTCTTGCAGGTAGTGCGCGGCGGGCTCGGTTCCACTTTCACGCACGTCCTCGTAGGCCGCCAGGTACCATTCGGCATCGAATATCGGGCTCGCCAGCAGCCGCGCCGCATCGGCGTGCGCCGCGTCCGGCGCCACCGGCTTCAGGGCACGGCGCACCCGGCGAACGATGCGCGCCGCGAACTGCCGCGGATGCGCCATCGGCGCGCGGATTTCCGCCAAAGCGGGACGGAGGCCCCACAAATTCGCCACTGCCTTTTGCCTGGCGCGCAGCGCTTCGTGCAGCGCGTCGCCACGCACCCGTTCGCGCGCGACCGTCTGCTCCAGATCGCGCCGCGCCACTTCCGCCACCACCCGGGCCTGCTCGACCTGTTCGGCCAGCGCGGTGGCCCGCTCCCCGGCCGCGAGCGCCGCCAGCACCGGCGCCAGCAATGCCGCCTCGGCGCCGGCGCGCGGGGTCAGCAGCGTCAGGCCGAAAAAATGCGGCAGCACGCGCAGCCGCGGCGCTTCCCCGGCCGCACAGAAATCCTCGACCGCAGTCATTACGCCGGAGCGGTTGCCGTTGGCTTCCGAGGCATTGTAGCGGTCCGCGAACAGGCCAAAACCGGCCGCCAGCGCGTCGTGGCCGGGCACGATGCCGGCGCGCTCGTGTGGGTGGCGGAACGGCTCCGCGATGCGCCCCGGATCGTCGTACGAATCGCGCCGGCCGAACGGCCAGCCGGTGTTGGCGACCAGCGTCGTGGGAAACGGCCGCCCCAGAGCGCCGGCCCGATCGCGCAGCGCCATGAGCAGCGCATGCACGGTAAACCAGTTCGGGTCGTCGTCGATCAAAGCGAGCTCGGCCGCCGGCATCAGCGCGATCACCTGCGGCCCCGGCGCCCGATGCACGATGAGCCGATCGCCCGCGGCCGCACGGGCCGCGGCAAACTCGACCTCCGGATTTACCGCGGTGACGTGCAGGTCGGCGCCGACGGCGGCCGCCAGCACCGCCAGCCGATCGACCACGCCATCGCGCCGCGCCCCGAAATGCAGGATCACGCGCGGCTGCAGCGCGCGCGCCACAGGCTCGACCACATGCTCCCAGAACCGCTCCATTGGCCGGCGCCGCCCCCAAATAACGTCATCGCGCTGGGTATGCCCGGCGCGGCGCACAGCTAGCCCGGTTGCCATGGGCTGTAAAATCAGCCGGTTCGGACCGCCTTGGCGAATGGGCCCCGGGGGCCCATGGTATGTTAAGCAAAGGAGATCGCGATGACCGCACGCATCATCACCGCCGTCTGCGCCGCGCTGCTCATAGCCGCGCCCGCATACGCCGCCACCGAGCATTTCCACGCCGACATGCTCGGCCCCAGCGAAGTGCCCGCCAATACCACCGCCGGCACCGGCACGGTCGACGCCACACTCGATACCGCGACGAAGAAGCTGGACTACACCGTTACCTGGTCGGGCCTGACCGGGCCGGCCACCATGGCGCACATCCACGGCCCCGCCCCGGTCGGCAAGAACGCCGGCGTCATCGTGCCGCTCGGCGAAACGCCGACCAGCCCGATTAAGGGCACCGCCACGTTGACCGCCGCGCAGGTGCACGCCCTGGAGAACGCGCAATATTACGTGAACGTGCACACCGACGCCCACAAAGGCGGCGAAATCCGCGGCCAGTTGCTGCCGGCGCCTTAGGGAGGGAGGAAGGCCAGGGGCGCTGCCCCTGGACCCCGCTGGGGCCGTAGGCCCCAGACCCCAGTTTTATTTGTTCCGATTCCTGGTTCGGCGTCGAGTGTAACGTCCATTGGCGCGGCGCCACGAACGTGGCGGATGGCGTTACGTTGACCGCCTGAAATGATTCAGGGTCGAACCAGGATTCGGAACAAAAATGAAATGGGGTCTGGGGCCTCAGGCCCCAGCGGGTCCAGGGCAGAGCCCTGGCCTTCTTCCTTACGCAGGCGGCTTCGCCCTAACCACCGCCGCCGGTAGCTTGCCTGCCTTCAGCATATCCGCGTCCAGCGGCAGGTCGCGCCGCACCATGCCGCTGGTGCCGAGGCTGACCGGGATCGGCGTTCCGTCGACGTCGATGACCGTACCGCCCGCATTGCCTGTCGTCATGGTGAGGTCGGTCTTGTCGGGGGGGACCGGAAAACTATCGCCCGCATGCAGCAGCTTGTTCAGCAAGGCGGGGCCGCCCTTCTGCTTTATGGTCAGCCAGACATCCGCTGTCGCCTTGATGACGATGCGCCCGGCCGGCTGGGCGGCGACCGGCGGTGAAGGTGAAGCCGGCGGGGCCATTGCCGGGGTCGGCGCTGACGGCGCTGTAATCGCCGGCGTGGCCGGTGAATCCGTGCCGGGCGATGGCGAAGCGGGCGGCACCGCGGGCGGCGTCGACGGCGACGCCCCGGGTGGCGGGCTGATGGCGGCGCCGGTTGGCACGATGGTGGG
>JAATGE010000013.1 GCA_015654825.1 Rhodospirillales bacterium | reverse complement strand
GGTGTTCGTCGACGAAATCGTTACGCGCAGCGCGGAAGGCATTCTTGGACGCGAACTGCATCCGTCCGCGACGGCGTCGCGGCTGGCCGCGGAGTGAGGACAGTTTGTCGAGTGACGATCTGGCTGGTGAGTAAAAAGGTGCACGTGCGATGCAGGTGAGTGAAGACAAGCCATATGACGATATCAACATCACGCCGATGCTGGACCTGGCGTATGTGCTGCTGGTGATCTTCATCATCATGACCACCGCCTCGGTGCAGGGCACCAAGGTGGATCTGCCGCATGGCAGTGCGACGCAGTCGCTGGCGGTGCCGAAGACCAAGGTGATTTCCGTGAACAGCACGGGCCAGATCTTCATGGATGCGATTCCGGTCAGCATCGGCGAGCTGGAGCGCAAGCTGCGCGACGCGATGGCGGTGACGCCGGATCTGCCGGTGGTGCTGAAGGGCGACCGCGCGGTGCAGTACGAGCGCGTCATGTCGGTGCTCGATCTATGCGGACGTCTCGGCATCAAGTCGATTGGTCTCGCTTCGCAACATATTTCCGGGAGCTGATGCGATGTTTGGCGATGAACGGGAAATTGTGCGCAAGCCGGCGTGGCAGCGGCTTGGCGTGCCGGTGATGGTGGTGGTGTTCGTTTCGGGCGGTGCGTTCGGGATCGTGAACCTGCTGAAGCATAGCGGGCACACGGCGCGGCCGCATATCGAGCAGCATATTACGGCGATCAATCTGCCGCCGCCGCCGCCACCCCCACCGCCGCCGCCGGAAAAGCCGATCGAGAAGCCGAAGGAAGAGCAGAAGGTCGAGCAGAAGATCCAGCAGCCGAAGCCGCAGGCGCCGAAAGTGGCGGCACCGGCGGCGCTGACGGCGACCGCCGGGGCCGGCAACGATGCGTATGGGTTGAAGGCCGGCGAGGGCGGCGGGGGCGACTGCGTCGGCGATTGCGGCAATGGCGATGCGGACCAGGGCCCGTATTTCGAGAGCGTGGTGCGCAGCCTGGTGCAGGATACGTTGCGCGCCGACGACCATTTGCGGGCGGCGCGCTACCGCGGAACGGTGACCTTCGTGTTCGACCAGTATGGCCGGGTGCAGAACGTCAAGTTCGACAGTTTCGAAGGCGATCCCGAAACGCGTGAGGCGGTGATGAGCGCGCTGGCCCACGTGGCGGTCAACGAGGCGTTGCCGGCCGGTTTGCAGAACGTGCCCTGGACGGTGCGCATCAACGCGCACGCGCCAGGCTAGCCTGACCATAAAATGGGGTCTGGGGCCTAAGGCCCCAGCGGGTCCAGGGCAGCGCCCTGGCCTTGCTTTTGTTCGATGCGGCGGGGGAAGAATGAAGTTGTTGCTGAAGCGGTGGCTGACGTGCACCGCGCTCTCCGCCTCGCTTGCAGCCGGCGTGATGGCGCCGGCGCGAGCCGATGAGCAGACCGTGAAGCTGATCAAGCTGCTGATCCAGAAAGGCATCCTGTCGGCCGGCCAGGCCCAGGACCTGCTCAAGGAGACGGCGGGAACGGCGCCGCGCGGGCATGGCCACGCGGCGGCACCGGCGGCGCCGCTGGAGACCGAGGAACCGGAGCCGGCGGCGACGGCGCCGGGGCAGATCCGCGTCACCTACGTGCCGCAATTCATCCGCAAGCAGATCGCGGACCAGGTGCGGGCGCAGGTGATGGAGGAGGCGCAGCAGGAAGGCTGGGCGGCGCCGAATGCGCTGCCGGAATGGACGCAGCGTTTCCGGCTCTATGGCGATTTGCGCATGCGCGGCGCCGCCGACATGTTCGACCGCAACAACGCCAACAATTTCATCAATTTCAACGGCATCAACAGCGGATCCGGTTTCGACGCCAACAATTTCGGCGTCGGATCGCAGAGCCAGACCAATCCGCCGTTCCTCAACACCACGGAAAACCGCAACCGCTTCCGGCTGCGCGCGCGGGTCGGCGTGCAGGCGCTGGTGGATGACTGGATTACCGCGGATGTCCGTATCGGCACCGGCAACGACGCCACGCCCTCGCTGAACCAGACGCTGGGCGCGAACGGCGATTTCCAGAAATACATGATCTGGCTCGACCGCGCGTATTTCACGCTGAAGCCGCTCGACTACCTGACCATCTATGCCGGGCGCGAGGCCAATCCGTTCCTGCCGTCCGACCTCATGTACTATACCGATTTGAATTTCGACGGCATCAGCGCGCAGTTCCGCCACCATCTCGCCGGGCCGTTCGGCGTGTTCGCCACCGCCGGCGCGTTCCCGCTGTTCAACACGGCGTTCGATTTCTCCACCAACTCCGAAACGAAGTTCGGCAGCACAGACTCCTACCTGACCGCGCTGCAGGCCGGTGTGACCTGGCAGGCGCGGCCGGATGTGAAAGCGACACTGGGCCTCGGCATCTTCGATTATCTCGGCGTGCAGGGCGCGATTTCCTCGCCGTGCGTGGTGCAGCTCGGCGGCACCTTCGCGTGCGATACGGACGCGACGCGCACGCCGAACTGGCAGTTCGGCAACTCGGTCTATCCGATCCGCGACATCGTGCCGTTCCAGCCGACGAACAATCCGAGCGCCAATCCGCCCGATCCGCAATTCTTCGGCCTCGCCAGCCGCTTCAACGTGTTCGATGTGCACCCGATCGTCGAAATCTCGACCTACGACCCGATCGATGTGCGCCTGGAAGGCGAGTTCATGAAGAACCTGGCGTTCAATCCGTCCGCCATCGAGGCGCACGGCGCGCCGCGCGAAGTGCCGGGGCCGGTCAACAATCTCGGTACCAACGGCAACTTCCTCGGCGGTGATACCGGCTACATGGTGAAGCTGGCGCTCGGGCAGCTGGAAATCCACCGCAAATGGGACTGGAACGCCTATTTCGGATATCGTTATCTGGAGAGCGACAGCACGCTTTCGGCGCTGGTGGATACCGATTTCCACCAGGGTGGCACCAATGCGCAGGGCTACGCGGTGGGCGGCAGCCTTGGCATCGGACATAATACCTGGGTCGCGGTGCGGCTGCTGTCGGCGCAGGCGATTTCCGGGCCGCATTACGGCACTGATTCGGTTTATCTCGACCTCAACTCGAGCTTTTAGGCCATGCGCGCTCTTCTGCTCATTGCTTGCCTGCTGGTCGGCGCGACCGGCGCGGCGCATGCCCAGGATGCACCGGAGGACCGGCTGCGCACGGCGCTGCGGCAGTCGGTGACCGAAATGCGCGCGGCGCAGGACCAGGCGGCGCAGTTGCAGGCGCAACTGACGCAGGCACAGACCGACCTCGCGGCGATGAAAACCAAGTTCGATGCCGACGAGGCGAAGATCGCGCAGCTCGGGGGCAGCGCCAAGCCTTCCGACATCAAGGCCATGCAGGCGCAGGTCGATGCGGCAAAGGCCGAGAACGATGCGCTGCGGCAGGGCGTTACGAAATACCAGGGGGCGCTGCAGCAGGCGCAGGATTTCGCGCGCGCGCGGGAAGGCGAGAGCCGGCAGGCTTCCGCGGGGCTGAAAGCCAACACGCAGGCGCTGGAAACCTGCAAGGCGACCAACAAGAAACTGATCGATGTCGCCGAGCAGGTGCTGCATCTGTATCAGGACCGCAGTTTTCTCTGGGTGCTGCGCAAGAGTTACGAACCGCTGATCGGCGCTGCCAAGGTCGACCTGGAAAACACGGTGCAGGATTACGACGATAAGATCCGCGACCAGGAATACGTGCCGCCGCCGCCGCCCAGGAAATAGGGCTAGATATACAAAAGTTTTTGGGTTCCTTTTTTCAAAAAAGAACTTCTTTTTGAAAAAAGAAGCAAAAACTTTTGATCATTGTTTCCTTGTCCGTCGACTTGGCCGAGGGGGCGTTGGCCCGATTTGGTATTGGGAGACTATGGTAACGAACCGTCTCATAATGGCGCTTTTCGGCTTGCTGCTGGTGGCGGCGGGGCCGACGCTGGATCCGGTGGTGGCGCAACGCGGCGACCAGAGCCTGACCGCCAGCCAGGTGCGGGCGCTGATTGCCAGTGCCGACCCGGAAACCCGAAAGCGCCTGCAAGGCAGCCAGGAGGCGCTGGGCGGGCTGATCCGTGACACGTTCCTGCAGCGCGCGGTGCTCGCGGCTGTCGATCAGGCCAAGTGGGATCAGAAGCCGGAAATCGCGGCATTGCTGCGCCGCACCCGCGAAACCGCGCTGATCCAGAGTTTCCTCGCCGCCCAGGCGCCGGTGCCCGCCGGTTATCCCAGCGACGCGGAACTGCAGGCCGCCTACGAAAAGGCCAAGCCGCAATTGATGCAGCCGCGGCAATATAATCTTGCGCAGGCTTATATCACGGCGGCGCCCGGTGCCGCGCAGGAGCAGGCGCGGCGCAAGCTCGTTGGGCTGCAGAAGGATGTCACGGCGGGGCGGCTGTCGTGGGACGCGGCGGCGAAGCGCGCCGGGGCACAAACCACGGAGCTCGGCTGGGTGGCCGATAACCGCCTGCAGCAGGCGGCGCGGGATGCGGCCTCCGGGTTGCTGGAGGGCCAGGTCAGTGCGCCGGTCTGCACGGCGGGGGGCTGCAGCGCGCTCAAACTGCTGGGCACCAGGCCGGCGGGGCCGGCGCCGCTGGCGGACGTGCGGGGCGACCTGGTGCGGGCGCTGCGGCAGGCCAAGCAGCAGTCCGGCGAACAGGCCTACGCCGGCGCGCTGCTGGCCAAGCAGCCGGTGCGGATTAACGAAATCGAACTCTCGCACCTGACCTCGCCGTGACCCATATCGCCTGAATACCGGGAGTTTCATGATGCTGGCGCGCGTGCTTGCGATCTGTCTGTTGAGCGCCCCCGCATGGGCCGAACCGCCGGCGCCGCCCGCGCCGCCGAAGGCGGTGAACTGCACGGACGTGCAGGTGGGCTCGGCGCAGGGCTATGACTGCCTGAACGCGCAGCTCGGGGCCGTGGCGCGCGGCGCGCCGCGGGTTTCGTCGGATACCAACGCGCCGGTCAACGCCTTCTCGCCGAGCAACGTCGTCGGCACCTTCAACGAGGCCGGCACCCGCGAGACCCTGGCCCGCCGCCCCCCGCCGCCCGCCTTCCCCACCGCCCTGCCCCGGCCGCGGAATTGAGTCCCACACCAAATTAACAAAAGTTTTTGGGGCTGTCCCAGATCCGCCTGTGCAATCGCGCCCGTGGACCAACCGTTTCGGCTGCGGTAGGCGCGGCAAGCGGTGCGGCGCCACCAGTTTCTTGGTTTGGTTGGAGCGCCGTT
>JAATGE010000118.1 GCA_015654825.1 Rhodospirillales bacterium | reverse complement strand
GCGCCGCCAGCATCACGGGAGGCACACCCGGGCAACGCTTGTGCATCACCTCATTGTAAATCGATGGCGCGTCATCGAGCGGCGCAATGAGCTCGATCAGTATTTCGTCGCGATAGGCGAGCGCCACCTCGATGGCACTTGCTACCGGGTTTCCGCGATAGCTTTGTCCGGTCAAATCGAACCGTGCACGAAAAAACGGGCCGGCATTGGTATGCGCCAGCCAGCGCGAGACCGCTGTGTCGATATCGCCGACCACGTAGGCCAATTGCACCAGCGCGCCGGGGCGGTCGGCTGCGATGGAGCGCAACTCGCCGGCGGTCAGCGCGCCGCTCCCGGCTCGAACGCGGCGGCGACAAGATGCTGGCCACCGTCGGCAAACACCTTGTGGCCGACGATAAAACACGCTTCATCGGACACCAGGAACATCGCCGCGCCGCCGATATCCTCCAGCGGATCGGCCAGGCGTCGCATCGGTGTGTTGCGTATCAAATGGTCGACGATAGCGCCGCGTTCGGCGATATAGGATTTAAAAACGGCAATATCCGGGACCGCTGGCTGCAAATAATTCACCAGTATGTTATCGCGTGCCCATTCGATGCCAGCCGACCGGGTGAGGGACGCAAGCGCGCCATCCATTGTTATTGCATCGGTGATGCCTTCATTGGCAGTTGCCCCGTAGATCGATCCGACATTGACGATCCGCCCGCCGCCACGCCGCAGCATATGCGGGCGCGCTGCCCGCATCGCCGCCACCGTCGGCATCACCACATCATGAAAGGCGGCTGCGAAATCCGCTTCCTTTTTGTCCGCAAGCGGCATCCAGGCGAGTGCGGCATGCGCGGCGTTGACCAGGATATCGATGCCGCCATGCGCGTGTGCCACGGCCTGCGCGATTTCCGCGGCAGCGCCGTCGCGCGCCAGGTCGACACACATCGCTTCGGCACGGCCGCCACTCAGCGCAATCGCGTTTGCCACCCGCGTGGCTTCGGAGGCATCCTTGTCGATCAGGACAACGATCGCGCCCTCGCGCGCGAAACGCCGTGCGATGCCCTGCGCCACCTCGCTTGCGGCGCCCGTAACGATCGCAACCTGGCCTGCTATCTGACCCATGTGGCCCTCCTCACGCGACGGCTGTTGCGCGTTGCTGCCGACCCTCATGAATATCCGTGCCCGCTTCGTGCTGCTGCACGGGGGCCGCAGCCCATGTGCCGCCATCGACGCAGAACACCTGGCCAGTAATGAAGCGGCCGTTCTGCGAAACCAGGCCGAGAACCGCGCCGGCGATGTCGCGCTCACAATCGCCCATCCGCCGCATCGGCACGGTGCGCTCGGTTTCTGCGGCAGGGCTCGGGTTCATTCGTTTCCATACGCCATAGGCATAGCTGGCGCCGGCCGGAATGATGCAGTTCACCGTGATATTATCCGCGCCGAACTCGCGTGCCGCGCTGCGCGTCAGCGCTTCGTTCGCGGCCTTGACAATATTGTAGTCGCTTGAATAAGGCTGGCCCCAGATATTCCAGTGGCTGCTGAAGTTGATGATGCGGCCGCCGCCGGCGCGGCGCATGTGCGGCACCGCGGCCTGGGTGGTCCACAAGGAATGATAAAACCCTGTTGCGAGCGTCATCGCATAATCGCTGTCGGGCTTTTCCTCGATGCCTCGCAGCGGCGCGATGCCCTGGGCGTTGTTCACGACGATATCCAGACGGCCGAACCGATGAGCGGCGGTTTCCACCAACTCGCGCATCTGCTGCCGGTCGCCCACATCCGCCGCGATGAAATGCGCGCGCGCGGCGGCGCCTTGTATCGCAGCCAGAAGCACGCGATTTTCGGCATCGTTTTCCGCGGTGCGTGAGCAATAGACGACCGATGCACCTTCCTTAATGAAGCGCAACACAATGCCCTGGCCGATGCCTTTGGTACCGCCGGTCACCACGGCCACCCGCCCGTTCAACCGTCCTTGCGGCCTGTCCATATGCCCACCCGCGATCGCGCCGATCCTGCGCCCTGTTCGCGCAGCCGACGCGAGCCTAGATTGCCGCGGTGCGGAGGCGTCACCGGTAGGGGCGACATATCATAGGCACGCTGTCCGCGCGTTTTGCGATCCGGACCGCGGCGGTGCACGCATATTGATAATGCCAATGCCGGAGCCGGCCACCGAAAGGAAAGCCTATGGATAAACTGGATTTTTCCGGCCGCGTCGCGGTGATTACCGGCGCCGGCGGCGGCCTTGGCCGCGCCTACTGCCTGGCGTTGGCCGCGCGTGGCGCTGCCATCGTGGTCAACGATCTGGGTGGCAGCACCAGGGGGGAAGGCAGTTCGAGCGAATATGCGGACCGCGTTGTTGAGGAAATCCGCGCCGCCGGCGGCCGCGCCGTCGCCAATTATGATACGGTTGCTACAGAGGCGGGAGGTGCCGCCATTGTTGCGGCGGCGACCGATAATTTCGGGCGTATCGATATTGTCATCAACAATGCCGGCAACCAGCGTAATGTGCGTTTCGGCGAACTGACCGAGGCGGACATCGATGCGGTGTATGCGGTGCATGTCAAAGGCGCGTTTTTCGTCACACAGCCTGCGTACAGACTGATGTGCCGGCAAGGCTATGGCCGCATCATCCTGGTTAGTTCCCAATCGGGAATTTTCGGCAATCCGATCCGCAGCAATTACGGTTCGGCCAAGACCGCGATGATCGGCCTGATGAACGTGATCGCCCAGGAGGCGCCCAGCTGCATTTCCATCAACTGCCTGTTTCCGAATGCGATCGGCGGTCGCCTGGGCGGCAAACCGGGGGACGTGCGCCCTGACGCCGAATTCCTTGCCGCCGCGGGCGCCAGAAGCGTGCATTTCCGGGCGGGGATGGACCCCGCTTTCGTTGCCTCCATGGCGACCTACCTGGCCAGCGAGAAATGCACGACATCGCAGAATATGTATTCGGTTTTGGGCGGGAAATATTCGCGCATTTTTGTTGGGCTGACGCGCGGCTGTGTCTATCCCGGCGATACCGCGCCCAGCGCCGAGGAACTCGCATCACAGATGGCGCAAATCGACGACATGACGCGGTTTGATGTGCCGCATAGCGGGCTGGATGAGATGGATACTGTCGTTGCGGCACTTGGAAAGTGAAGGAAGGCCAGGGCTCTGCCCTGGACCCGTCACGCCGGAGGCGTGCTGCGTACGAGGGGGCCAGCAGGCCCCAGACCCATTTACTGGGGGAACAGCGAAGCCTAAAAATCCATGGCGCTGCTGGCGTCGCCCTGAAGGCCAGGAAAAGCCGCGCAGCGCTAATGGGGTCTGGGGCCTACTGGCCCCAGCGGGGTCCAGGGGCAGAGCCCCTGGCCTTAACTGACCGGCCAAACCAACGGCAAACTCGAATACGAAATATTCACGCCGGACACAAACTCCACTGTCGTCCCGGGTTTTACTGAGAACTCCGGTATTCGCTTCAGCCACTCCTGGATAAAAATGGTAATTTCCGTACGCGCGAGATTGGCGCCGGGGCATTTGTGCGGCCCGTGCCCGAATGTGCCGACTGCGGGCACCTGGCGGTCGAAATCCACTTCCAGGGGATTGTCGTAGTCCAGGGCACCGAAGTTCATCATTGAGGTCGGCGCCATCAGCACATCGCCGGCGCGCAGTGAAATTCCGCCGAGTTCGGTATCATTGACAACCTCGCGCCCCGCGCCGGCCTGTACCGTGGGGAACCGCCGTAACAATTCCTCGACGGCGCGCGAGATGATGGCCGGTTCTTCAATCAGCCGGCGCCGGTGCGCCCTGTTGTCGGCGAGGAAGCGTGCGACAAAACCAAGCGTGTTGGCGACCGAATCGAGTCCGCCGATCAGCAGCAATGTGCACATCGAAAGCAGGTCCGCCTCGCTCATCCGCACGCCGTCCACTTCGCGCACCGAGAGCCAGCTGATCAGATCCTCGCCCGGATCGGCCCGCCGCGCTGCTACCACCGGCGCCAGATATTCCATGAGGCGCTTGACGGTGGCTGCCTTGTCGCCGCCCGGGTGGATCATCTTGCTGACCTCGGCGAGCAGGCCGAGCCGATGTTCCTCGGGCAAATCGACGAGGCGCAGGAATACGCGGATCGGCATATGGAATGCGAAGTCGGCCACGAAATCGCAGGTGCCGAGCGGCTGCAAATCCTCGATCAAGCCGATCGTGAAGCGGCGAATGCCGTCCGCCATTTCATGCACCTGCTTGCGCGACAGCGCCAGCGACAGGTGCGCGCGGTATTGCGTGTGTTCCGGCGGGTCCAGATGGATCGGCACGAATCCGCGCCCCGGTGGATTATTGGACCGCGGCACCACTAGCACGTGGCTGGAGAACCGGTCGCTGTCACGCAGCATTTCGCGCACCAGGTTTGCGTCCGTCACGACCCAATGGCCGCCATTGTGGCGCGTCCAGAAAATCGGTGGTGCTTCCGCGCGCAGACGGGCCAGGCCGGCAAAATAATCGGTGCCGGGCGGCGACGGCTGATAGACATCAAAGTCGCGCACGCGGTCGGGCGGCACGTGGCCCGGAATGTTCGGGTTGATCGGATCGACCGTGCCG
>JAATGE010000261.1 GCA_015654825.1 Rhodospirillales bacterium | reverse complement strand
GCGGCGGCACGCCGTCGTGCGAAGCACGCTCGCGCGTGACGGGGGTCCAGGGGGCAGAGCCCCTGGCCTGCTATGACTTCCACTAAAGACGGCACCCGCGCGGAAGAATTCAAGCGTGCCACCGCGGGCGCGGTGCGCGCGCTGGCGCAATCCCCCGAGGTTCAGGTCGCGTTTCAGCCTGGTCCCGCCGGGCTCACGGGCAAGCGCGCGCGCTTGCCCGTGCCGTCGCGGGCGTTGCCCACCGCCGAAATAACCAAGCTGCGCGGTGCCGCCGACAGCGTGGCGCTGCGGCTGCGCCATCACGACGATGCCGTGCACGAGCGCAGCCTGCCGGCGGAACGCGACGGGCGCACCATCTACGATGCGCTCGAGCAGGCGCGCGTCGAAGTGTTCGGTGCCCGCCACATGGATGGGGTCGCCGCCAACCTGGCAGCCAGGCTCAGCGAGAATTGCGAGGCCGAGGGTTACGACCGGATGACCCGCAAGGATCAGTTGCCGGTCTCCGTGGCACTTTCCCTGCTGGCGCGCGAGCGCATGAGCGGCGAGCCGTCGCCGCGCGCGGCGCAGGGGATCCTCAAGCAATGGCGCAACGATCTCGGGGAGCCGGCCGAGCAGGCGCTCGACGAGCTTGCGCGCACGCAATCCGACCAGGCCGCCTACGCCCACGCGGCGCGCCGGCTGCTGGCTGCGCTGAACCTTGCCGAAGCCGAAACGGATGTGCAGCAGGAACCGCAGGAGGACCAGAAGGAGGAGCAGGGCGAGCAGAGCGGCGCACAGGACAATGCGACGGACAGCGAGGGCGCGAAACAATCCGACGCGGACCAGATGCTGGCCGCGAGCCCCGAGGAAATGGAAGGCGACAGCGCCGCCGACCAGGCGAGCGAGGCCGACCAGGAGGCGCCGGCCGAGGCGGAGGGTGACGAGCAGCCGGCGGGGCCGCAGCCCAGGCGCGACCGCACGGAGAACGATCCGGAAAGCCATTACCGCGCCTATACCCGCGCGTTCGACGAAGAAGTCGATGCGGAGGATCTGTGCGATCCCGACGAGCTCGCCCGGCTGCGGCAGCAGCTCGACCAGCAATTGCAACATCTGCAGGGCGTCGTTTCGCGGCTGGGGAACCGGCTGCAGCGCCGCCTGATGGCGCAGCAGACCCGTGCGTGGGAATTCGATCTCGAAGAGGGCATGCTCGACGCCGGGCGGCTGGCGCGCGTGATCGTCAACCCGATGCAGTCGCTGTCGTACAAGCGTGAGCGCGACACCGAGTTTCGCGATACGGTGGTCAGCCTGCTGATCGATAATTCCGGCAGCATGCGCGGCCGGCCGATCACGGTCGCGGCCATGTGCGGCGACATTTTGGCGCGCACGCTGGAACGCTGCGCGGTGAAAGTAGAAATACTTGGCTTTACTACGCGCGCCTGGAAAGGCGGGCAGAGCCGCGAACGCTGGGTGCATGACGGCAAGCCGCGCAACCCCGGGCGGCTCAACGATCTGCGCCACATCATCTACAAATCCGCCGATGCGCCGTGGCGCCGCAGCCGCCGCAATCTGGGCCTGATGCTGCGCGAAGGGCTGCTGAAAGAGAACATCGACGGCGAGGCGCTGCTATGGGCTTATCGCCGCCTGACCTCGCGCCCCGAACACCGCCGCATCATGATGGTCATCAGCGACGGCGCGCCGGTCGATGACAGCACGCTTTCCGTTAATCCGGGCAATTTCCTGGAACGCCATTTGCGCGAGGTAATTCGCGAAATCGAGGGGCGCAACTTCGTCGAGCTGATCGCGATCGGCATCGGCCACGACGTGACGCGCTATTACCGCCGCGCGGTGACGATCGTCGACGCGGAGGAACTGGGGGGCACGATGATGCAGAAGCTGTCGGAATTGTTTGATGATGACGCGGCGGAGGCGTGGGTGCGGGCTACGTTGGAGCGGTCGGCGATCGTTATTTGAACAGAAGGCCAGGGGCTCTGCCCCTGGACCCCGCTGGGGACTAGTCCCCAGACCCCATTTTATTTGTTCCGAGCGTAGCATCGGCTGCGCGCGCGCCGCTAAATCCAACGACTCGCCGCACCGTACAGAAGACTCCCGCCGCGCAGCGCGTACGACGGCGGCGGCACGCCGTCGGGGGTCCAGGGGGCAGAGCCCCCTGGTCGGCGAAGCCATCCATCGATTTCGTTCGATAGTCCCCATCCTAGCGCTTATAGGGAGAACCCCAGCCTTCCTTACGGAGCAAATCCAATGCGTGGCCATTACAATCTGATCGCCGGCCAAAGCATCGAGCGTCTGGCGGCGCTCAGTGACGGCGTATTTGCCGTCGCCATGACGCTGCTGGTGCTGGACCTGCGCACCCCCGCCGCCGCCGCGGTGCACGGCGAGCGCGACCTGATGCACGCTTTGCTGCCGCTGGCACCGCGCCTGCTGGTATATCTGATGAGCTTCCTGACCCTGGGCATATTCTGGATTGGCCAGCAGACGCAGCTGAACAATTTCGAACGCGCCGACCGCGACCTTTCGTGGATTCACCTGGCGTTCCTGTTTCTGGTGTCGCTGATGCCGTTCAGCACCGCGCTGATGGCGGAGTTCTTCCACTACCGCACCGCGCTGGTGCTGTACTGGCTGAACATTCTGCTGCTGGGTGTTGTTTTGTTCGCCAGTTGGCGCCTGGCGCTACGGCACGGGCTGGTTACGGAA
Source organism: Rhodospirillales bacterium (assembly GCA_015654825.1). Taxonomy (GTDB): domain Bacteria; phylum Pseudomonadota; class Alphaproteobacteria; order Acetobacterales; family Acetobacteraceae; genus CAJCIS01. The sequence goes on along the minus strand of JAATGE010000261.1, from coordinate 532 downwards.
ACCATGCGTGCCGGCACCGGGGCCATCGAGCGGCGGATTATCGTTGCTCAACTGCTATACGCGTTCGGCGCCGTGCTGTGCATATTCAATACCAGCTGGAGCCTGGGTTTTATTATTTTACTGCAACTTAATTACGCGCTGGCGCCGGCGTTTTCCCGTCGGTGGATTCCGTAAGGGAAGGGCAGGGCATAGCAGATGACGCGCCAGGATAAGGCTTATTGAACGAAACCGATGGGGCGAATTTTAATGGCTTCGCCGACCAAGGGGCTCCGCCCCTGGACCCAAGACGGCGTGCCGCCGCCTGCGTTAGCGCTGCGCGGCGGGAGACTTCTGTACCAATCTCGCGAAACCGTGGGTCTGTCCATTGGCTCGAAGCCGATGCCGGGCTCGGAACAGATAAAATGGGGTCTGGGGCCTACTGGCCCCGTTGTGCGTAGCACGCCTCCGGCGTGCCGGGTCCAGGGCGGAGACTTGGCCGTCCCTAACTCTCAATCGACTCCAGCGCCCAAGGAATGGCCTCCTCCTTCGGCCG
>JAATGE010000362.1 GCA_015654825.1 Rhodospirillales bacterium | reverse complement strand
GGCCAGGCTCACCGGCCAACCAAGCTGCGCCAGCAGCCGCGCCACCACGTAGCCGTCCCCGCCATTATTCCCCGGTCCGCAAAGCACCAGCGTGCGACACGGCGAAAACCGCGCGCGAATGGCCCGCGCCACCGCCCGCCCGGCATTCTCCATCAGCGCGACGCCGGAAACTCCGCCCTCCATGGTCAGGCGGTCGGCCTCCGACATCTGCTTGGGCGTCAGTAATTCGAGCACCTGGGCCAACTACCACGCCGGCCCCGCGTTCCCAAACGCACCGCGCCTCATCACGGCGCGACCGGCGCCACCTCTACCGGCACGGTGTAAGGATCCCGGTGGTACACGCACAGGAAACGCCCGGCCGTTCCGTCCGGCTGCTTGTCGGTGCCCGAGCAACTCAGCGTCATGCCCCCGCCAGAGACGTAACAGGTGCCGTCATGAATATTGCCGAACCTGTACGAAATCATCCGCCGCCCGCCGTCGCCCATCGCCGCGACGGCCACCATCATCGCATCCGCTCCGCGCCCGGCGCGGTGCAATTCCCCATCCTCCGGAAAATCCTCGGCATAGGTCAGCGCGCGCCCATCCGTGTAAACCTGCTCGATCCGCGCCGCCCAATGCCGCCCGTCGTCGTGCGCAACCAGCAGCGTCTCGCGCGCCATCGCCACACCCGGCTGCGCACCGAACGGCGCCACATACTGCGCCGGGTCCCAGATCCACGCCCCCTCGAAAGCCCGCGAGGCCGCCCCAACCGGTGCCGCGACCGCGCCGCAACCCACGGCAACGCCGATCCCAATCCCCAGAACCGAACCGCGGATCATGCGCCACCTTCCCCAGCCTGCGCCCATTTATTGCGGAGCGCTCCCACCGGGCGCAATTCAATATTGGCGCGCAACGCGACTCGTGCGGTAACCCCACGCTGCCGCCCAACCCCGACAACCGACGACGGGATTTGCCATGGCCCTGGTCATCACGATTGCCCAGCAGAAAGGCGGCGCCGGCAAAACCATGCTCGCCGCCAACCTCGCCGCCGCCTGGGCCGCCACCCACCGCGTCGCCCTGCTCGATATCGACCCGCAACGCAGCCTCAAGCGCTGGCACGCCCTGCGCACCGCGCACGGCCGCGGCACGCCCATCGGCTTTTCCGACGTCTCCGGCTGGCGACTGCCCACCGAACTCGACCGCCTGCAGCGCGAGGCCGACATCATCCTGATCGACACGCCGCCGCAGATCGACGCCGACGCCACCCGCGCCATCCGCGCCGCCAGCCTGGTTCTGATCCCGATCCAGCCCAGTCCGCCGGACCTCTGGGCCGCCGAGGGCACCCTCATCCTCGCCGCCGCCGAACGCCGCCGCGTCGCCCTGCTGCTGAACCGCGCCCCGGCCAAATCCCGCCTGCGCACCGCTATCGAAAACGAGATCAACGGGCGCCAGCTCCACCTTCTCGCCCCCGCCCTCGGCAACCGCACCGCCTATGCGCAGGCATTCGCGCAAGGTATGGGGGTCACCGAAACCGCCCCCCGCACGGCCGCCGGCGTCGAATTCGCAGCCCTCGCCGAGGCGGTCCTGGAGACAGCCCGCGCATGATGACGTCCCTGGTACTGATCCGGAACCTGCTGCTCGCCGTACATTTCCTGGCCGCCACCGTCTGGGTCGGCGGCATGTTCTACGCCGTTGTCGTCCTGCGCCCCGCGCTGAACGTGCTGGAAGCCCCGCAGCGCCTGCAGCTCCACATGCTGACCCTGAAACGCTTCTTCCTGGTCGTCTGGCACGCCATGCCGCTGATGCTGCTGACCGGCTGGGCCATGGTGTTTTCCGCCTGGGGCGGCTTCGCGAACCTGCCGCCCTCGATCAACGCCATGCAGGGCCTCGCCATCCTGATGGCCGGCATTTTCATCTACGTCTTCTTCGCCCCCTGGCAGCGCCTGCGCCGCGCCATCCGCCCCGGCCCCGAGCTTGTCGCCCGCATCCGCACGCTGATCACCATCAACCTGGTGCTCGGCGCCCTGGCCATCACTGCCGGCTCCCTCGGCCACGTGTGGTAGCAGCCGCCGTGCCGGCCCCGCGTCCTTCCTAGTCTGGCCTGTGCAGATCTGGCCTGTGCAAATCGGCGTGCTTTACAATTGCCAGCACCGCGGCATCACCGCCGCGCTGCGCGCCCTGCTGCCATCCGCCGAAATCATCGACATCGGCCTCGCCCTGGTGCCCCCCACGCCGGAAGCACGGCGCGACACCGCTGCCATCCTCAACGCCTGCGACCACGTCATCACCTGCGAGGTCGCCTCGGTGAACGGCCCGCTGGCGACCCCGAACCTGCGCCGCACCGCGCGCCGGCTGCACGCCATGCCCGCCATCACCTTCAAGGCCTTTCATCCCGATAGCGTTACGGTCACCCAGGATGACGGCGCGGCGCTCGTCGGCTCCTGCCAGGGAACCCATTCCCGCATCGCCCTGATCGGCTTCCTGGCCGGCATGGACCCGGCGGAAACCGCCGCCCTCTATAATCGCCTCGTATTCCAGCGCCTCGGCTATCTCGACGCATTCCCCACCCAATGCACGCTGCTACTGGAATATTTCGACCATTTCGGCATCGATGGCGCGCCCTTGCTGCAACGCTGGCTGGCCACCGGCTGTTTCATGCACTCGGGCAGCCATCCCAAGATATTCACCCTGCTCGACCTCGCGCGCATCGCCTGCGCCAAAATGGGCGTCGAGCCGGAAAACCCCGCCGTCGCCGCCGCCGATCTGCCCGATGCACTCGCGGTCTATCCCTGCCACCCGGTATTTCCCGACATCGCCATGGCCGCCGGCGTGCCCCCGGAAGGCTGCTTCCGCACCGGTATCGCCAAGGACGGTCATTTCGAAATACTGGCGCCGGAGCAATTCATCGCGCGAAGCTTCGGCTCGTTCGGCACCGTGTCCCGCCCCACCTTGCTGCGAACCGAAGGCGTAAAGGCCGGACTTGCGGCATTGAGGCTGCAAGCATGACGCCGTCCGCCCACCCTATCTACCAAACCGTTCGCCGCCCGAACGCGGCTGTTGGGAGCATGGGCCTTGCGCATCGGCGTGCTGTTTAACTGCCAGGCCCGCGGCATCGCGGCCTCCCTGCGCGCCCTGCTGCCCAGCGCGGACATCGTCGAAATCGGCCGCTCCGTGCTGCCGGACCCCGCCCAGGATCGCCAAAGGCTGGTGTCCCAGGTCAGCGAATGCGACCACCTGCTGTGCAACGAGCTGCTCGCCACCAAGGGGCCGCTCCCGCTACCCGCGCTGCGCCGCATGGCCGGCCAGGTGCATATCCTGCCCGAAATCGGCTTCGCCGGCTTCCATCCCGACATGGTCTACATATTCCGCGACGACGGCACACCGCTGGTCGGCCCCACCATGGATTATCATTCCCGTATCGCAATTGCTTCCTACCTGCTCGGCCTCGGCGCCGCGGAAACGGCCGCCCTCTATCACCGCCTGGTGTTTCGCCGCCTCGGCTATCTCGATCGGTTCGCCACCGAATGCACCCTGCTGCTCGAACACTGGGCGCACTTCTCCCTCGACGCAGCGCCCCTGCTCCGCGCCTGGCGAGAAAGCGGATGCTTCATGTATTCCGTGAACCACCCCAAGGCACGGCCCCTGCTGGATCTGGCCCGCGTCGCATGCACAAGAATGGCCATCG
>JAATGE010000437.1 GCA_015654825.1 Rhodospirillales bacterium | reverse complement strand
GTCCCCGAAGCCGCCAGCTCGCTGCTGGTGCCCCGCCTTGTCGGGCCACGCCGCGCCGCCGACCTGCTGCTTTTGGGCGAACCCGTCCCGGCCGCGCGCGCCGAAACGCTCGGCCTGGGCAACCGGGTCGTGCCGGCCGGAGAAGGCCTCGCGGAGGCCGAGGCTCTGGTCACCCGCCTGCTCGCCAAACCACGCGGCGCCCTGCTGGCGACAAAACGCCTAATGGCGTCCCAAACCACCGACATCGCCGCCCGCATGGCGGAAGAGAGCGCCGCCTTCGCCGTTGGCCTGCATTCTCCGGAGTTCGCGGCCATCGCGACAAAATTCTTCGCCAGCCGCGCAAAGGCCGCCTGAAACCATGACCCTGCCCGCCAACATCCAGAACCGCCTGCGCCTGCCCGTCATCGGCGCGCCCCTGTTCATCGTTTCGAACCCGGACCTGGTCATCGCCCAGTGCATGTCCGGCGTCATCGGCAGCTTTCCGTCGCTGAACGCCCGCCCGGCCGAAAAGCTCGAGGAATGGCTGATCCGCATCACCGAGACCCTCGCCGCCTACGACGAAGCCCACCCGGACGCCCCCAGTGCCCCGTTCGCGGTCAACCAGATCGTGCACAAAACCAACGACCGCCTGGAACACGACCTCGCCCTCTGCGTGAAATACAAAGTGCCGATCGTCATCACCTCGCTCGGTGCGCGGCAGGACGTGAACGACGCCATTCATTCCTATGGCGGCATCGTGCTGCACGACATCATCAACATCACCTTCGCCAAAAAGGCGCTGGAGAAAGGCGCCGACGGCCTGATCGCGGTCGCCGCCGGCGCCGGCGGCCACGCCGGCACCACGTCCCCGTTCGCGCTGGTTGCCGAAATCCGCGCTTTCTTCGACGGTCCGCTGGCGCTTTCCGGCGCCATCGCCACCGGCGCCGGCATTCTGGCCGCCCAGGCCGCCGGCGCCGACGTCGCCTATATCGGCTCCGCCTTCATCGCCACCGAGGAGGCCAACGCCGCCGAGGCCTACAAACAATCCGTCGTGGACGGCACGGCGGCCGACATCGTCTACACGAACCTGTTCACCGGCGTGCACGGCAACTATCTGCGCGCCTCGATCGCCGCCGCCGGCATGGACCCCGACGCCCTGCCGCAATCCGACCCCAGCAAAATGAATTTCGGCAGCACCCTCACCAAAGCCTGGCGCGACATCTGGGGCGCCGGCCAAGGCGTCGGCAGCATCCGCGCCGTGGTCCCTGCGGCGGCCCGCATTGCCCAGTGGCAAACCGAATACGCCGCCGCGCGAAGGCGGCTGGAGTTGGCGGCTTAAGGGGGATCCGAAGTCGTCGAACAAGGAACAATTAACAAAAGTTTTTGCTTCTTTTTTCAAAAAGAAGTGTTTTTTCTCTTGTTCTTTTTTGAAAAAAAGAACCAAAAAACTTTTATTCATTTGGCTTTCGGTTTGGGTCGAAGTTCCCGACTCGATATGAGGTCAGGAGCGTTCCAAATGCTCGAATCGCTGCTCAGCGAACAGCGATCGGTGTTTTCAAGATCGCATCCGCGACACGGTCGATTGGCGCCTGGGGTACACCGATCAGGTGGCTGCGAGGCTGGTCGAGTTCGAGGATCAGGGTAATCACCACCGCAGCGGAAACGAAAAACGCGCTCGAGGTGGCCCGGTGGCGATGCCGCCCCGCTGCGAGCCCATAGCCGGTAATGGTGGCCGCGATAATCGCCACCAGAACGAGCGTCCAGATCACAGGGTGCGGCACCTCGGCATCGAGGGCCGCACGCCGTGTCGCCGGCAGATTGAACATGTCGTTGGTCGCCTGCAGCACGGAGGTGGTCACGGCCGGCGCACTGGGCGCCCGCAGAGCGGTCATCGTTTCGGCCCAGATTTTAAGTTGCAACGCTCTTACACGTTGATCGGCGGCGTCGAGCGCCTTCCGGCTCATCCCCACCGATGCCAAGGTGTGTCGTTCACTGACGTAATCACGCAACTCTGCGTCGAGGCGCCCGCGAAACGGCTCATCGAGCAACTGGTCCCGCAACCAGGTGGTCCAAATGGCGCCGGCTTCCTGCACCACCAGATTGCGGCGGATTTCGTAACGGTCCAGCGACATCGCCAGGGTGAAGCCGATCACCAGGCTGAGCAGCCCCAGCGAGGCCGCGACGATGTAGCTGGCGCCGATGGTTTCCGCGCCGTCGTCGGCATCGTCCCTGAGCTTGCCATAGGCGTGCCACCCGGCCTCCAAACCCAGTATGAACACGGCTACCAGAACGGCCGCGAACGCCCAACTTGGCATGGCACCTGTCATCTGGGCCCCCGGTTTCGTGGGCCGGGTTTTAGCACCCGCGTATCCCAACGAAAGAGCCATCAGCGAAGCGCGCGGACGATCGAGGCGTAGGCAGCAGCTGCGCTGGCGGCTTTCACGACTGACGGGCGCGCCCTCCCTTGCTGCGCTGCGGCATAAAAATCACAGACCCGCCCCCTCTTCGCCTCACGGCATTTTGTTCTTCATTTTGACATAGTTGCACGGCATCATTCACACGCTATGCGCTCACTCGTCGGAATTTCCTGCTGCGTCAAGAACTTCGGCCCGAACACGCTGGCGAATCACGCCGCCTCCGACGCGTGTGTGCGGGCGGTCGAGCAGTGTGCCGATGCCGTGCCGGTGTTGCTGCCGGCGCTCGGCGCGACTGCCGATATAGAAACCCTGCTGAGCCGGCTCGACGGCATTTTGCTGACCGGCAGCCGCAGCATGGTGGCACCGGTGCATTATGGCGGCCCGCCGCTGCCCGACGGCATGAAGGAGGACGGCGCCCGCGACGCGACGACGTTGCCGCTGATCCGCGCCGCGGTGGCGCGCGGCATGCCGGTGCTGGCGATTTGCCGTGGATTGCAGGAACTGAACGTAGCTCTCGGCGGCACGCTGCATCAGTGCCTGAGGGATGTGCCTGGCCGGATGGATCATTCGGCGCCGCAGACCGATGATCTGGCGCTGAAATTCGCCAAGGCGCACGGCGTGCGGCTGCGCCTGGGCGGCATGCTGCACCGTCTGGCCGAATGCGGCCACGTGGAGGTCAATTCGCTGCACCAGCAGGGTATTGACCGCCTTGCCGGCGGTCTCGTCGTAGAGGCCGAAGCCGCCGACGGCACGATCGAGTCGGTCTGCTGGACCGCCGGGCGCGGGTTTGTACTGGGTGTGCAATGGCATCCCGAGGCCGATTTCGCTACCGACCCCATCTCGCGGCGCATATTCGAAGTATTCGGCGCTGCCGTGCGCGGCACCGCGATGCGTGAGATGGCCCTGGCCGCCGACTGACCTGTCGAAGGCCAGGGGCGCTGCCCCTGGACCAAGCTGGGGCCAGTAGGCCCCAGACCCCATTCATTGGGCGAACGGCGAAGCCAGAACATCCATGGCTGGTACAGGCTTCGCCGGGGCGCCGATGAAAACGCCGCGCAGCGGCGACGCCCGTCAGCCGCATGCCAGCCTCGGAACAGATATAATAGGGTCTGGGGACTTGTCCCCAGCGGGTCCAGGGCGGAGCCCTGGCCTTCCTTGCTTCACCCAACCAGCAGTCAGTAGTCAGAAAGCTCCGGCACGACCGGCGCCTTCGGACTAACTCCGTTGTCCGGCGGCGGGCGGTCAACGAGGGGCGCCTGGAACGGCGCGACGTGTTGCAGCCCGGCCAGCAGGTAATCCCAGCCCGTCACCAGGGTCAGCAGCGCGGCGACCCACAGCATTGCCTCGCCGATCGCGCCGACCGGCACCGCTGCGAGGCCGATTTTCGCCGCTCCGGTATCGCCGGCCAGCAGCGTTCCGATTGCCGCCATTTGCAGCCCGGTTTTCCATTTCGCCAGCCGCGTCACCGGCAGCCGCACCGCCAGCCCGGCCAGGTATTCGCGCAGGCCGCTGACCAGGATTTCCCGGCACATGATGACGATTGCCGGATACAGCCCGAGCGGCGAGAGCCGGTCCATGCCGGCCAGCACCATCAGTGTGGCACCGACCAGCAGCTTGTCGGCGATCGGATCGAGCATGCGCCCGAGGTCGGATTGCAGTTTGCGTTGGCGGGCGATCCGCCCATCGAGCCAGTCGGTAAATCCGGCGACGGCAAACAGCGCGCAGGCCGCCAGATCGGCGCCTGGCCTATGGAGTGCCACCAGCGCGACCAGCAGCGGGATGGCCGCGATACGCGAGAGGGTCAGCAGATTGGGCAGGTTCTGCGGCATGTGGTCGGCACCGTAGCCTAGCTTGCGGTGGTCTGTGCACCCCGCGCCGACAGGTCATTGCGGCACTGGGAGGCGGGATTGGGAGGCAGGGCGCGGTCCGGTTGCAATACCGCCAACGAGGACTGCTTTTGTGGCGGGAATTTTCAGAAAATGTTGACATTTCCGATTTTGGTGTTTTTTATGTTGCACGGCTAGGCAAGTTGGGGGTAGAGTTAAAGACATGGATGACGATACAGTATTGCGTGAAGCTACCGCCCGTCGTGATGCTGCGTTGGCCGAGGCCCGCCGCCTGGACGACTTCATTCGGCTTTACAACGAGTTGCGTGGCGGCCGTGGCGCCGGGCTCTCCGTTGTGAGCGAAACCGGCAAGGGCGGCGACAATATCGGCGGCGACTTCATTCTCGAAAAGCAGCGCCGCTAACTGGCCTGCGCCGCGCCGGATACCGCAAGGCGGGGTAATGGCCCCGCCTTTTGTGTGCTTGCCCCCCGACTTTTGTGTTCCGCTGCCGGGTTTCCGCTTCGCACTTTCAGTGCCGATGAGCAGCGCGCGCCGGCCGATTTACGCGGCTGCTTGCTGACAGGTCTGCGCCGCGGCTGCCACCACGTGATTGACTGATATTTTCCAGGGCGTGCCGTGCATGCCCGGATTGAGGTCCGGCCACGGCCGCTGCGCCAGCCCGACAACGCAATCGTAACGCAGCCGCAGCAGCCCGGCCAGGTTGCGAAAACACCAATTGCAGTAAGCATCCATCAGTAGCTCGATGATTTGCGTGCCGGGCCGGCAGAAGCCCAGGTTGGTGAGCTCCGCGCCATGCGGTGCGACAATCACTTCAGCGCCGCGAAACAGCCGCACCTGGTCCGCCAGGCTCAGCATGTCCGGCCGCACCATGACGAACCCAAGCCCGGCCAACGCACCCATCAGTTCGGCTTCGTTGACCAGCGGCCGCTCGCCGGTGTGCCTGCGGTCGATATAGATCCGCCGCGGCGACGGCCGCGCCATCGGCGGCACGTTGGTTGAAATCGCGCGATAGAAATCCGCCACGCACGGATGATACGCGCTCTCCCCGCACACCGAGAGCGGCAGGATCAGCGTTTCCACGCGCAGCGTCGCGTCCCGCCCGACTTCCTCGATCGCCAGGCTCGGCATCAGGTCCAGCAGCGCCAGCGCTTCGCGGGTTCGCGCGGCAGCCCGCGCCACCAGCACGCCGGCGGCGGCCGCCTGGTAGTTTTCCGGGACCGAAGCGAGCCGCGCGATGCCCATCATCATGCTGTGGTAATAGTCGGACTCGCCGCCCGCCAGCAGGTGGATGTACGCCCCGCCAAGCCGCCGCACCGGGGCGGGCCGGATCGCAATGCCCTTGGCCAGCACACGAAAGCCGTGCGCTTCGGGGTCCGTGTGGGCCAGTGTTTCGGAGATGACCTGGTCGCCCACCGCAACAATGCCGGCCGACGAATGCACCAGCGCATCGTGGAGCAGGAAAATCGGCGGCGCGAAACTGTCGTAATGGCCGTGCCGCCACATTCCCTGGTCGGGCAGTTCGCGCAATTGATATTGCTGCAGGAAATGGCGCCCGTTGGTCAGCGCCGGCAGCGACACACGCACCGGCGCCAGTGAATGCACGTGCTGCACCGGCCGGCCCGGACCCATCAGCCCCGCGGCGGCAAATGCCTCGATCGGCCGCCGCTGCAATACTGTCTCCGCCTGGTCCGGCATGCGGTTACTCCCGCCATACGTTTATCGCCGCGGCACCATGCACGCGATGCGCGAGCAGCGCGACGCCCTCGTCAACCGGATCAAGCCGGCTCGTCTCAGCAATGATCAGGCAGCCGGGCGCCAGCCACCCTTGTGCGCGCAAAACGTTAAGCGAACGTTGAACCAGCCCCTTGCCATACGGCGGATCGAGGAAAATTAAGCTTCTCGGCACCCCCGGCGCACTACCCGGACGCAGCACATCCCCCGCGAATACCCTTGCCCGTTCGCCGGCCCCGCACGCCGCGACGTTCGCCCGCAGCGCCGCGAGCGCCGCCGGATCGCTCTCGAAAAACATCGCCTCCGCCGCCCCCCGCGACAACGCCTCCAGGCCCAGCGCGCCGGTGCCGGCAAACCCATCCAGCACATGCGCGCCCCGCACCGCCTCCCCGCCCGCCCACGGCGCGTGCATCAGCATGTCGAACAACGCCTGGCGCACGCGATCGGCGGTTGGCCTTGTTGCGGAGCCGGGCGGGGCTGCCAGGGTTCGGCCTCGCCAGGTGCCGGAGATTATGCGCACGAGCTTCGCCGACCAGGGGGCGGTGCCCCCTGGACCCCCGACGGCGTGCCCCC
>JAATGE010000535.1 GCA_015654825.1 Rhodospirillales bacterium | reverse complement strand
GCTGCACGACGTAGATGGCGCCGATCAGAAGCAGCACGCCGAGGAGCGCCGGCAGATGCCGGCCGGCGCGCTTGGCGGCGGTCAGCCAGGTCGGCGCGGGACGGGCGGTATCGTCGGACAGGGTTTCACCACACACTTGAAGGCAGGACACATTTGAAGGCCGGTTGGGCGGGCCGCGGCGGCGCTATGTCGTTCATATAGCGGTGCCGCGCAAACGTCATAGTTAAGGCCAGGGTGCGGCGCCGGACCGCGTGACGGGGGCGGCGGGGTTTCGGACCCGGCCGATTTGTTCGGGTCTGGAATTGGGACCGCGACCGGTCGGCGGGCGGGGTGCATGGTGACAGCGGCGGGCGGTTCGATTAAGCCGCCGGCATATATTGGAGCGAAACATGAGCATTACCCCGGCGGTGCGCGAGATACTGAGCTGGTACGAGGCGGACAATCCGGGCACCAAGGGAAATCTGGCGCGGATCCTCGGGCACGGGCGGCTCGGGGGGACGGGCAAGCTGGTGATCCTGCCGGTGGACCAGGGTTTCGAGCACGGGCCGGCGCGCAGTTTCGCGGCCAATCCGCCGGCCTACGATCCGCGCTATCATTTCCAGCTGGCGATCGACGCGGGATTGTCCGCGTACGCGGCGCCGCTCGGGATGATCGAGGCGGGGGCAGCGACGTTCGCCGGGCAGATGCCGACGATCCTGAAATTGAATTCGAGCAACTCGCTGGCGACGGAGAAGGACCAGGCGGTGACCGGGTCGGTCGGCGATGCGCTGCGGCTGGGCTGCGGGGCGATCGGGTTTACGATCTATCCGGGGAGCGAATTCGCGTTCGAGCAGATGGAGGAGTTGCGCGAACTGGCGGAGGAGGCGAAGGCGGCGGGGCTGGCGGTGGTGGTGTGGAGTTATCCGCGCGGCCCGGATTTGGACAAGCAGGCGGAGACCGCGCTGGATATCTGTGCCTATGCCGCGCATATGGCGGCGCTGCTGGGGGCACACATCATCAAGGTGAAGCCGCCGACGGCGCATCTGAGCCTGCCGGCGGCGGTGAAGGTGTACGAGGAGCAGGCGATACCGCGGGCGACGCTGGCGGAGCGGGTGCGCCATGTGGTGCAGGCGTGTTTTGCCGGGCGGCGGCTGGTGGTGTTTTCCGGTGGCGAGGCCAAGGGCGATACGGAGAGCTTCCTCGGCGACATCAAGGGGCTTGCGGAGGGTGGGGCGAGCGGCTCCATCATCGGGCGGAACACATTCCAGCGGCCGCGCGCGGAAGCGCTGGAAATGCTGGCGCGGGTAATCGACATCTATCTTGGGAAGGCGTGAGGCATGAGCGGCAGCCAGGTGCATATCGCGGCATTGTTTCAAACTCCGGCGGCGGCCGAGGCGGCGCGCAAGGCGCTGGTGGCGGCGGGCGTGGATGCGGCGCGCATCCTGGTGCTGGACCGTGACGATCCGGACAGCGGCGCGCATCACGCGGTGGGATTGTGGCGCGGGTTGAAGCGGTGGCTGGTGCCGCATGCGCACGCGCATCATTACGCGGAGGCGGTGACGCGCGGGCATCCGCTGGTGGTGGCCGATGTGGATCCGGCGGTGCACGCGGCGGCGGTGGCGGCGCTGGAGGCGGCGCACCCGCTGGACGTGCAGGCGCATGTCGCGACGTGGTGCGAGGGCGGGTGGTCGGGCGTCAACGCGGGACATGCGGAATGGCTGGAGGCGAGCGAGGACGATGCCGAGGCGCCCGGTAATGCCGGCATATTGAGCGGGCGGGCGATTACCGGCGATTACGGCGCGGTGGGCGCGCACGGGGGGGACCGGGTGGACACGGATATTCTGCACGGCACGGGGCTGGTGCGGAGTTATTGGATTCGTTGAGGAAGTACCAGGGGCTCTGCCCCTGGACCAAGCCGGGGCCAGTAGGCCCCGGACCCCATTTTATCTGTTCCCGGTCTGATATCGACACCGAGCCGTTGCGGCGGCGGGGCGTCAGGCGGGGCTGAGGGCTTGCGTGTTCGAGAGGCGCATGCGGCGGCGGATAATGATGCGCATTACAATATACTGGATGCCGACCAGAACGAATTTCGAGGCGAGCGGAAATACGCCGAGGAACCATAGCCAGGTTTTCGCGTCGGCGTAGAGCGCCAGGATGAGGTTGGCGGCGCCGGTGGCGAACATCATCGCGGCCCAGACGTAGCCGAAGACGAATACGATGTCGCCGCCGCGGGCGAGAACGGGGGGCGTCATGTAGCGGTTCATCCAGCCCGGCTTCAGCATGACGGCGCCGACGGCGGCGTAGATCAGCGTCGGCTTGACCATGATGAAATGCGGGTTGTGGGTGAGCAGCGTGGCGCTGCCGAAGATGACGACGAGAAACAGGCTCAGCCACTGCATCAGGTCGATGTCGGAGCCGCGGAATTTCAGGTAGGCGATCTGGGCGAAGCCGAGCGCGATGGCGAGGCCCGTGGCGATGTAGACGTCCTTGGTGATGGCGTAGAGGGCGACGAAGGCGAGCGTCGAGAGCAGGTCGGTCAGCAGCCAGAGGCCGGCGTGGAATAGCGGGTGCACGTGGTTGGTGGTTTCGGCCTGGGGCACGGGTTTGGTCAATGCGGTCTCCGGCTTGCTTTGGCGTGTTTGGCTGGCGAAAAGGATTCTATCCACAGATTACACAGATTAGATTAGAAAAAAATGGGTGGCGGTGTTTGGCGGTTTTGGGGTGCTTCGGGTTTTGTGGGTGGCTGGCGGAAGGGGGCTACCCATAGATGGGATTTAGTTTAGGTAGATTGGGGCGGTTTCGGCGGGGGCGTTGGGGTGGGAACGATTAACAAACGTTTTGGTTCTTTTCGGGTGTGGTGGCGTTGGCTTGTTAGGTAGGGAAGGGATTCTATCCACAGATTACACAGATTACACAGATTAGATTAGAAAAAAATGGGTGGCGGTCTTTGGCGGTTTTGGGGTGCTTCGGGTTTTGTGGTTGG
>JAATGE010000122.1 GCA_015654825.1 Rhodospirillales bacterium | reverse complement strand
ATCCGCCTGGCCGAGTTGGCCGGTGTGGACATCGTGCGGGTCAGTTGCCCGGACGAGGAGAGCACCGCGGCGCTGGCCGAGATCGTGCGCGAAGTGAACGTGCCGGTGGTGGCGGACATTCATTTCCATTATCGCCGTGCGATTGAGGCGGCGCGCGCGGGGGCGGCGTGCCTGCGTATCAATCCGGGCAATATCGGCAATGCGACGCGGGTGCGCGAAGTGGTGCAGGCGGCGCGCGATCATGGTTGTTCGATGCGCATCGGGGTCAATGCCGGCTCGCTGGAGCGGCATTTGCTGGAGAAATACGGCGAGCCCAATCCGGAAGCGCTGGTGGAGAGCGCGCTGGAGCATGCGAAGATCCTGCAGGATCACGATTTCCATGAATTCAAGATCAGCGTGAAGGCGTCCGACGTTTTCCTGGCGGTGGCGGCGTATACGCAATTGGCCGAAGTGTGCGATCATCCGTTGCATATCGGCATTACCGAGGCGGGCGGCAAACGTACTGGTACCGTGAAGAGCGCGATCGGGCTGGGCAATCTGCTGTGGGCGGGGATTGGCGACACGGTGCGCGTTTCGCTATCGGCGGAGCCGGCGGAGGAAGTGCATGTCGGGTGGGAAATTCTCAAGAGTTTGGGAATACGGCATCGCGGCGTGAAAATCATTTCGTGTCCGTCGTGCGCGCGGCAGGGGTTTGACGTGATCCGCACCGTAGCGGCGCTGGAGGAGCGGCTGGCGCATATCGAAACGCCGGTGACGCTGAGCATTATTGGATGTGTGGTGAACGGGCCGGGCGAGGCGCTGATGACGGACCTGGGTGTGACCGGCGGCGGGAACGGGCGGCACATGGTGTATGCGGCAGGGCGGACCGATCACACGGTGCCGGGCGGCAACATGGTCGACCACATCGTGGAGCTGGTTGAGCGCAAGGTGGCGGCGATCAAGGAAGGCGAGGCTGAGGCGAGGAAGGCGGCTTGAGATAAGAGAAGACCAGGGCTCTGCGCTGGGCCGGCTAAGGCCTCAGGCGCCAGACCTCCACGGCGCTGGAGGGCGTGTAGTCTGATGCAGATTGTTCCTTCCGATACTACAAGGGGCCTATGGTAGCTCTGCGCAAAACGGTCCCGGACCGGATGAATGTGAGCGCGTTCCTGGCGTGGGACAGCGGTGACCGTTCTGGGCGGCCGTGGCAGCTGGTGGATGGTGTGCCGCAGGCGATGGCGCCGGCCTCCCGGCCGCACGGCGCAATTCTGGCAGAGTTGGCCCGGCTGATCGGCAATCACCTCCTCGCGCATGCACCGCATTGCAGCACCGTGATCGAAGCGGGCGTCGTGCCGCGGGTGCGGGCGACGACGAATGTGCGGATTCCGGACCTGGCGGTGACCTGCTCACCGTCCGTACCGGAGCGGCTGCTGACCGACCCTATTCTGCTGGTGGAAATACTTTCGCCGTCGAACGCGGATGAGACGATTGCCAATGTGTGGGCGTACACCACGATCCCGAGCGTGCGGGAAATCCTGATCGTTGCCAGTACGGAGCGGCGGGGCGAGTTGCTGCGACGTTTGCCGGATGGTTCCTGGCCGGAGTCGCCTGAGGCGATCGGGGCCGAAGGGTCGCTGACGCTGGAGAGCGTCGGGATGGAACTGAAGTTGGCGGAGATTTACCGAACGGCGCCGACGATCTGAGGCGCGCGACCACTGGACTCCCGCCGCGCAGCGCTAACGCCGGCGGCGGCACGCCGTCGGGGGTCCAGGGGGCAGAGCCCCTGGCCTTTTTCTTTCTTAACTGATCAGCCCCGCCAGAGCGCCCGAGAGGCATGTAGCAACGGTGCCGGAAACGATTGATCGCACACCGAGTGACACAATTTCGGCGCGGCGTTCCGGGACCATGGCGCCCATGCCGCCGACCAGGATGCCGAGACTGCCAAAGTTGGCAAAGCCGCACAGCGAAAAAGTGACGATCAGGCGCGATTTGGCTGACAAAGCGTCGGGCGGCAGCGCCGCTAAATTCAGGTAGGCAACGAGCTCGTTGAGCACCGTCTTGGTGCCCATCAGCGTGGCGGCGGCGGCGCTTTCGGACCAGGGCACGCCGGCGAGCCACATGATCGGGCGGAATGGCAGGGCGGCGATGCCTTGCAAGGTCAGGCCGCCGCCGGCCAGCGGGATTTTTCCGAGTGCTGCGTTGATCAGCGTAACAAGTGCTACCGCGACCAGCAGGGTTGTTACGATGCCGACGAGCGGGGCGACGCCCTCCGCGGTGCCGCGGGTGAGGGCGTCCAATGTGCTGGCGGGCGGATCCGCGTGGGTCATTTCGGCCTCGCGCGGGCCGGCGGTGAACGGCACCATCAGGGCCGCCACCGCGAGGGCGGCCGGCGTGCTGATGACCGAGGCGACCAGGATGGCGCCGAGCGCATCGGGCAGCACGGGGCGCAGGATGCTTGCGTACAGCACCATGACGGTGCCGGCGACGCCGGCCATGCCGCAGCTCATGAGGGCAAAGATCTCGCCGCGCTGCATGCGCGCGAGGTACGGGCGGATCAGCAGCGGGGCCTCGATCATGCCGAGGAAGATGTGCACCGCGGCGCCGAGCGAGAGCGCACCGCCGACGCCGAGCGTGCGCGCCAGCAGCCAGGCGAACGCCGCAGTGATGCGCTGCAACAGTCCCCAGTACAGCAGCAACGAACTCAGCGCGCTGATTACCAGCACCAGCGGCAATATCTTGAAGGCGAGAATAAAGCTGCCGCCGGGTCGGGTTTCGACGAACGGCAGCGTGCTGCCGCCGAGATAGCCGAACACGAAGGCGGTGCCGGCATCGGTCGCGTGCTGCAACGCGTCCATGGCGTGGTTCAGCAGCAGAATGACCGCGCGCGCCGGCGCGGCGTGCAGCAGCAGCACGGCCAGGAATGTCTGCAGCAGGATGCCGCCGGCGACGGTGCGCCAGGGGATCGCGCGCCGGTCCTCGCTGATCGCCCAGCACAGGCCCAGCAATACGGGAAACGCCAGAATTGCCTGCATTCAGCCCCCAGGGTCGGCGCGACGCGCCTGATCGCGCGGCGGCGTGGCAGCGTGCGACGGAACGCCGGCGCGCGCCTACCCCATGCCCATTTCGGCGACCCGGGCGGCCAGCACCGCAAGCGCCGCCTGGCGCGCGCTGCCGGGTGGGCGGCCAAGCAAGGTGCTCAGCGTGGAGCCGAACAGGCCGGCGCCCAGGGCGATCGTGATGCTGGCCAGGATCAGCTCCTCGATCGCGGCGCGCGGCGGCGGGGTTTTCAGGTGCGCCAGGGTCAGCGCCACGACGTCGTCCACGGCACGGCGCACGACGGAAAGCCGGCGGGCCTCGCCGGTCATCACCATCCAGGCCGCGAGGCGTGCGGCGCCCTGCTCCTCGAAGGCGTCGAACAGCGCGTTGGCGCCTTCCAGGCTGGCAGGCTCGTCGGGCGATGCGGCCTCGGTAATCGCGATGACACGTTCCGCGAGCCTGGTGACCATGCGCTCCATCAGCGCGGTCTGCACGCCGTCGATCGAGCCGAAATGATGCAGCACGGTGGCGGTGGCGACACCCGCCTGGCCCGCGACCTCGGTCAGTTTCAAATCCAGCGGGCCGCGCGCGGTCAGAATGGCTTCGGCGGCGGCGAGAATGTTTTCGCGAGAAGCCTCCGGCGAGCGTCGCCGGCGGGTCCGGGTAACCAACGGCGGGGCATTTTTCTTATTGACATTATTATTGGTAGGCATGTATTAGTAACGCCGTTAACTGAGGGGTGTAAGCCATGAGCGACGCCACGGCCGGGACACTTGCTCCGCATCAAGCGGTTTCCATCACGCCCCGCAACATCCGCTTCATGGAGCACCTGCCGGTCGCCGCCACCTGGCTTGGCGGCGACGTGGTCGGCACCGCGGTGTTCAACGCGCTGTCGCTGACCTTCCCGGACGGCGAACGCATGTTCATGGACGCGGTGCGCCACTACAAGGCGAAACTTTCCGGCGCGCTGCTGGAGGAGGCCAACGCCTTTATCGCGCAGGAAGCGATCCACACGCGCGAGCACGTGGCGCTGAACAAGATGTTGGACCCGAACCACTACCCGCTGGAGCGCATCCGCGCGCATATCCGCGAGCAGACGGCGATCGCCGAGCGGATGGGCCCGATGACGATGCTGGGGGCGACCATTTCGCTCGAGCATTTTACCGCCATGCTCGGCGATTCCGTGCTCGGCGACGCGAAAATGCTGGCGGGCGCGCCGGAGGATGTGCGCCGGCTGTGGCAGTGGCACGCCATGGAAGAGACCGAGCACAAGGCGGTCGCGTTCGATGTGTTTGCGGTGGTGACGAAGGATTGGCCGCGCTGGCGGCGCTACATGACGCGCGTGCATGCGATGGCGCTGGTGTCGTTGCAGTTCACGGCGCATCTGACGTACTATGCGTCGCTGCTGCTGGCGGCTGACGGCATGAGTCGCTCGCGCGCAACGTTCAAGGTGTTGTGGTTCCTGTTCGGCAAGCCGGCGTTCTTCCGGCGCGGACTGCGCGGCTACTGGGATTGGTACAAGCCGGGCTTCCATCCTTGGGACCACGATAACCAGGCTATGCTGGACACCTGGCGTCAGGTTTTCGCTGCGGCATAGGTGAGGACAAGGGTTGGGATTTTAGAACGACTTCATTGTTGAGTTTTTGGGCGTCGCCCCATAGGCGCTAGTGGATAGAATCTAACACTTGGTGCCCTCTTTTTACCGCCGCCAGAATTTCGTTCGGCTTTTTTGTCCATTTGAATGGGCGTGCGTCTTGGTTGT
>JAATGE010000643.1 GCA_015654825.1 Rhodospirillales bacterium | reverse complement strand
AAGGCGGGTGAACCTGCCGAGCGCGACCTGCTGGCGATCCGGTTCGGCAACACGCAGGTCGCGCGCGACGGGCTGGCGGTCGAGGACTATGACGAGGCACCGGTGACCGCGCATCTGAAGGGTCGCGAAATCGAGATCGGGGTCGATCTGGGCCTGGGCAAAGGCCGCGCGACCGTCTGGACCTGCGACCTGACGCACGGCTACATCGACATCAACGGCAGCTACCGCAGCTTGCGGCGGCGGCGCGACGCCGCTGTCGTTAGCGCTACGCGGCGGGAGTCTGGATGTTTTGATTCCCGCCGCGCAGCGCTAATGCAGGCGGCGGCACGCCGTCGGGGGTCCAGGGGGCGGAGCCCCTGGCCTTTTTTTGCGTGCAGAGGGCGGCCATGAAGCCAAAACAAGTCCGCCGCACCGTCCCGCATGAGGCGCCGGCATTTCCGCTGCGCACCGAGCGCCTGGTGCTACGTCCGCTGGCCGCGGACGATGCCGAAGCGGTCCACCGCCTGGTCAACGATTGGGAGGTGGTTCGCATGCTGACGCGGCTGCCGTTCCCGTACCCGCGGGATCTGGCCGATCAGTGGATCGCCTCCACCAAGAAACAGATGGCGGAGGGCAGCGCCTACCATCTGGCCATCACCGGCGACGAGAACGGGCAGGAAATGCTGATCGGCTGCGTCGGTGTGCGGCTGGATGACGCGCCAGGTGCCGCCGATCTGGGCTACTGGGTGGGCAGGCGTTTTTGGGGTCACGGGGTTGCCACCGAGGCGGCTGGGCGGGTGGCGAGTTGGGCGCTGGCGAACCTGGCGATCGAGCGGGTGCGGGCGAAGGTGCTGCTGGACAATGCGGCCTCCGCCGCGGTGCTGCGTCGGCTGGGGTTTCGCGAAACCGGCAAGGACACCGAGGAGGTATTGGCGCGCGGCGGCCAGCAGCCGGTGACGGTATTCGAGGCGGGGCGGGACGAGATATTCGGCCGGATCAACGCGGAGGCCGCGATGGTGCCGGCGGGTGCCAAGCCGGTGCTGCTGGTGGCGGCGTGCGCGCTGATCGATGCCGATACGCGGGTGCTGCTGGCACGCCGGCCGGAGGGCAAGCGGATGGCGGGGCTGTGGGAGTTTCCCGGTGGCAAGGTCAATCCGGGGGAGACGCCGGAGGCGGCACTGATCCGCGAATTGCGGGAGGAACTGGGGATCGACGTGACGGAGGCTTGCCTGGCGCCGTTCAGCTTTGCCAGTCACGCCTACGAAACGTTTCATTTGCTGATGCCGCTGTATCTTTGCAGGCGCTGGCAGGGGTTTGTGCGTCCGCTGGAGGGGCAGGCGCTGGCTTGGGTGCGGCCGGATCGGCTGGGGGATTACGATATGCCGGCGGCGGATAAGCCGCTGGTGCCTTTGCTGCGGGATTTCCTGTAAGGAGGGCGGGAAGGCCAGGGCTCTGCCCTGGACCCGCTGGGGCCGTAGGCCCCAGACCCCAATTTTATTTATTCCGAGTCCGGCATCGGCTGCGAGTCGGTCGGCTATTTCCGACGTCTCGCGAGAGCGGTGCAGGGGGGGGGGACTCCCCGCCGCGCAGCGCTAACGACATCGGTGGCACGCCGACGGGGGTTCAGGTGTCGGCCGCCTTCAGGGCGGAATATGGATCAGGCGGCGGTTGCGGCGCCGCTCGGATCACGCCGCCATCGTGCGTCCCCGATCGTGGCTGAGCGACGGCGGGCGGAGGATTGGCCAGTGCCTGGGGAACCGGGATTCCGGCGAGCGGAACGTGCAACAAGGCCAGGAGCAGTCCAGCCGCCAGCGGTCTGGGCATATCGACTGTCTCCCCATGGCGCCATGACCGGTAACTGACTACCATTTCCGCCGATCGGATTGAATGGATATGAAGCTGTCATACTCACGGTGCCCCACGGCAACCCGGCGCGGCCGCGAAGCGCGATCTGAGGTCCGGGGCCATCGCATGAAAGCGTGCCACGGACGGCGGCTTCGGCTTGGCCGACGGGCGGCGACCCGGGTCCTCTTCTTATGACCATCGACGTCGACCTGCGGCGGGCGCAGCTTTTTCCGCGCCTTACCGAGGCGGAAGTCGGGCGGCTGCGGCGGTTCGGCATGGTCGGCACCTGGGCCGCCGGGTCGTTCCTGGCCGTGGCGGGGGCCACCGGCGCCGGGATGTACGTGGTGCTGCGGGGGCGCATTAGCGTCACGCGGCGGCAGGGGCTCGGCGAGACCGTTGTGATTGTCGAACATGGGCCGGGCGAGTTCCTGGGCGAAACCGGGCAGCTTTCCGGCCGGCCGAGCCTCGTCGATGCGACGGCGCTGACCGAACTGGAGGCGCTGCTGATACCGCCCGAGGGGTTGCGGGCGCTGCTGGTCAGCGAGGCGGAACTCGGCGAGCGGATCATGCGCGCACTGATCCTGCGCCGCGTCGTGCTGATCGAGTCAGGTGGGGGCCCGATCCTGGTGGGGCCGCCGGACAATGCGGACATTCTGCGCCTGCAAGGATTTTTGACGCGCAACGCACATCCCTACACGGCGCTCGATCCGGCGACCGATGGCTACGCGGCGGACCTCGTTTCGCATGAACATGCGGGGCCGGCCGATCTGCCGCTGGTGGTCTGCGTGGATGGGCGGGTGTCGCACAATCCGTCGGAAGCGCAGCTGGCGCGCTGCCTGGGGCTGCTGCCGGAACTCGACCCGGATCACGTGTACGACGCCGTTGTCGTGGGCGCGGGGCCGGCGGGGCTGGCGACCGCGGTGTATGCGGCCTCGGAAGGACTTTCCGTGCTGGTGCTGGACAGCCGCGCGCCGGGCGGGCAGGCCGGGGCGAGCAGCCGGATCGAGAACTATCTTGGGTTCCCCACCGGGATCTCGGGGCAGGCGCTGGCCGGGCGGGCTTTCGTGCAGGCGCAGAAATTCGGTGCGACCGTGGCGGTGGCGGCAACCGTTGCGCGCCTGGATTGCACGGAACGTCCGTTGATGCTGGAAACGACCGACGGGCGGCGCGTGCGGGCGCGGGCCGTGGTGGTCGCCAGCGGGGCGGCGTACCGACCGCTGGGGCTTAACGATGTGGCGCGGTTCGACGGGCACGGCGTGCATTACTGGGCCTCGCCGCTGGAGGCGAAATTGTGCCGTAATGAAACCGTGGCCTTGGTGGGGGCGGGGAATTCCGCCGGGCAGGCGGTTGTCTATCTGGCGTCGCACGCGAACCATGTGCACATGCTGGTGCGCGGCCCGGGCCTGGCCGCCAGCATGTCACGCTACCTGGTGGAGCGGATCGAGGGTTTGCCGAATGTGACGTTGCACACACGCACTTCGGTGACCGGGCTGGAGGGCGACGAGCACGGGCTGACCGGGGTGCGGTGGGCGCCGGTGGGCGGCGGCGAGGAACGCCACCCGATCCGGCGGCTGTTTCTGTTCATCGGCGCCGATCCGAATACCGGGTGGCTTGAGGGCTGCGGGATGGAGCGCGATGCGAAGGGATTTTTGCTGACCGGAATGGCGGGGGCGAAACATGCGCTGCAAACCAGCGTCCCTGGCGTGTTCGCGATCGGCGACGTGCGGGCCGGGTCGGTGAAGCGCGTGGCGGCCGCGGTGGGGGAGGGGGCGGCGGCGGTGGCGCAGATGCATGCTTATTTGGCGGAGGGGTGAGACAGAAGAACTAAGGCTGGTGGGGCGAAGCCGCCCCCCCAGGCCCCCGGCTTTCATACAGAAGGGTGACGTCATGCGCACGACGGCCTGGCTCATGCGGCGGTATCCACTGCGGCCTTGAGCGCCAGCAACGCCTCCGGGCCGACCCGGTGGCAAAAGTCGCCAAAACCCTCGCCCTTAAAACCGTCTTTTGCCCATGCGGCGAATAATGGATCGAAACTGCTGATGACCGCTTCGTGCGGTACTTTCTCCAGCAGTTTGAAATTCAGCCTTGTGCCCTCGAAATCGCCGCCAACGAATAGCGCGTAAAAGCCGGGCATGCGGCCGACGATGCCGATGTCGCCGGCGTAGGTGCGCGCGCAGCCGTTCGGGCAGCCGGTGATGCGCACGCTGATGCGGCGATCGGCCAGGCCGTGTTTCGCCAGCAGCGCATCGAATCCGCCGACCATTTCGGCATGCATGCGTTCCGCTTCGGTCAGCGCCAGGCCGCAGGTCGGCAGGGCGGGGCACGACAGCGCATATTGCGCCATCGGCGACAGATCCTCGGCGAGCGTCACCTTGTGCCGGCGCAGCACGCCTTCGATCTTGGCGCGGTCGGCGGGTGCGATGTCGGTCAGCAGCACATCCTGCTGCGGCGTCATGACGAAACCGGGCGCCGAACATTGCGCAATCGTGCGCAGCGCCGTGCGCAATTCGGCGCCGTCCGGGAAATCGGCGATGCGGCCGGCCGCCACCGGCACGCCGAGCCACCATTTTCCGTCGCCCTGCTGGTGCCAGCCGAGCAGGTCGGGCACACGCAAATTCAGCGCCGGCGGCTCGACCAGGGCCGCGCCAAAATACTTCGCCAGGGTCTCGCTCACCCATGGCAGGCCGCGATCGTCCACGACGTATTTCAGGCGCGCCCGCCGGCGGTCGCCGCGGTCGCCGTGATCGCGCTGCAGCATTATGACGGCTTCGACCATGCGCACCAGCTCGTCGGGCTGCACGAACGCGATCGGTGTCGCCAGCCGCGGGTAGGTGCGCGGCTTGTTGTGCGTCATGCCCAGGCCGCCGCCGACCGCAACGGTGTAACCGCGCAATACCTGATCGTCGAAATGGGCAACGATTCCCAGATCGTTGGTTAGCACATCGATGGTGTTGTCGTCCTCGCTGGTGAGGCCGATCTTGAATTTGCGCGGCAGATAGGTGGCGCCATACAGCGTCTCCTCCTCGTCGACCTCGGGGTTCGGCGCCTCGTCGAGAAAAATCTGGTAGTAGGCACGCGATTTCGGCTTCAGGTGCTCCGACAGCATGCGTGCGTCGGCCTCGATGCGCGCATGTTTCGCGTCGCGCACCGGTGTCGGGCTGGCCATGATGTTGCGTACCACGTCGCCGCAGGCGGACATCGTTGTTAAGAGCGTGTGGTTTACCGCCGCGATGGCCGGTTTCAGGTCGCCCTTCAGGATGCCGTGGAACTGAATGCCCTGGCGCGTCGTGATGCGGATCGTGTGGTTGGCGCGATCGTCGGCGAGCCGATCCAGGCCCAGATATTGCGCGGCCGTGAGGCGGCCCCCGGGCATGCGCACGCGCAGCATGAACTGGTACTCTTTCTCCATGCCGTGCTGTTTGCGGTGGGTCGCCGTGTCGCGATCGAACTGCTCGTAGCTGCCGTGGAACTTGAGCAGGTTGTAGGCTTCCTCGCTGACCTGGATGCCGCCCTCGGCAAGCTCGTCGGCCAGCCGGCCGCGCAGGCCGTCGCTGGCGATCTTCATCTGCTCTACGGCGGATAGCTTCTGGATTACGTTCATGCCGGATCCTACAGGAAGAAGGCCAAGGGGCTTCGCCCCCTGCACCCCCGCTGGGGCCAGTAGGCCCCAGACCCCATTAATCAGATGGAGAAGCTGATCGGCTCCGCCAAGGGTCGCGCCATGCCGTCGGCCTCGGCGCGGCGGATCATATCTTCCAGTGTCAGCTTGGCGAGCCGCGCGCCTAACTCGGCATCGAGTTCGCCCCACAGCGGCTCGACCACTCCGGCCTGCATTTCGCCGCTCGGCCCGTCTTCACTCGACGCGGCGTCCTCCGCGGTCGCGATCCTGACAATCTCGTCCAGGTGAATGTCGCGGCGCGGCCGACCTAGCCGGTAGCCGCCGCGCGGACCGCGGATGCTCTCCAACAGGCCGGAGCGCGACAGGGCCTGCAGCAGCGGCTCGATGCCGCGCCGCGCCAGGCCGGCGCGGTCCGCAATGTCGGCGGCACTCACCGTGCTGGTACGTCCCGCATGGAACGCCACATCAAGCATGATAAGCACTGCCAGCATACCGCGATCCCGCCGGACGATCATGCGACCACTCTCCCTTTTTGCGCGACTCCGTGCCAGCGCGGCCTGTTTGAGGCATAAGTACTACATGCTCCCGGGGTGCGGTCATGTCCAAGCGAATTCCACGTAGTCAGGGCGTGCCTTTAACGGCGGCCCCCCGGGGGCGGATATACGATAGTATTCTGCAAACGGTGGGCGGCACCCCGCTGGTGCGCCTGCCGCGGCTCGCCGCGGAGGAGGATTTTACCGCCGAACTCGCCCTGAAACTGGAGTTTTTCAATCCGTTAGGGAGCGTGAAGGACCGGATTGGCCTCGGCATGATCGATGCCGCCGAGCGGGCCGGCCTGATCACTCCCGGCAAGACGACGCTCGTGGAGCCGACCAGCGGCAACACCGGCATCGCGCTGGCGTTCGTGGCGGCCGCGCGGGGTTACCAGCTGATCGTCATCATGCCGGAAAATGCCTCCATCGAGCGCCGGCGCATGCTGCGGCTGATGGACGCGCAGGTGGAACTGACGCCGCAAAAGCTCGGCATGGCCGGCGCCATCGCGCGCGCGGAGGAAATCCTGGCCGGCACGCCGCATAGCTGGATGCCGTCGCAGTTCGACAATCCGTCCAACCCCGACATCCACGCGGCGACCACGGCCGAGGAGATCTGGGCCGATACCGACGGCCGCGTCGATATCGTGATCGGCGGCATCGGCACCGGGGGCACCTTGACCGGTATCGGCCGCGCGCTGCGTGGTAGGCGGCCGGGCTTTTCCATCGTCGGCGTGGAGCCGGCGGAGAGTGCCGTGCTTTCCGGCGACGAGCCGGGGCCGCATGGCATTCAGGGCATCGGGCCGGGCTTCAAGCCGGCGGTGCTGGACATGGCGGAGATCGATCGCCTGGTGACAGTTTCGGAACGCGAGGCACTTGCCGCCGCGCGGCGCTGCGCGCGCACCGAGGGACTGCCGATCGGCATATCCTCCGGCGCCATGCTGCACGCGGCGATCGGGCTTGCGAAGGCGCCGGAAAACAGCGGCAAGCTGATCGTCGGCATCGTACCCTCGTTCGCCGAACGCTATCTTTCCACGTCGCTGTTCTCCGGGCTCGGCTGATGGCGCGCGCGGCGTATCGGTATTTTCAGCGCATCCCGACCCGCTGGATGGACAACGATATCTATGGCCACGTGAACAACGTGGTCTATTATAGCTATTTTGATACCGTTATAAACTCCTGGCTGATCGCGAACGCGGGGCTGGATATACACCAGGGCGAGCAGATCGGTCTGTGCGTCGAATCGCACTGCAGGTTCCTGGCGCCGATCGTATTTCCCGAAATCGTAGAAGCCGGCTTGCGGGTTGAAAAAGTTAGCCGCTCCAGCGTGCGCTACGGCGTAGGCCTGTTCATCGAGGGCCAGGCGACGCTGGCGGCGGAGGGCTGGTTCGTGCACGTTTTCGTCGGTCGCGCCGCGCGCGCATCGACCCCGATCGCCGCCCACATGCGCGCCGCGTTGCACACGTTGCTAGTAGAAGCCCCGAAATGAATATACAAAAGTTTTTGCTTCTTTTTTCAAAAAGAAGTTCTTTTTTGAAAAAAAGAACCAAAAAACTTTTGTTAATTTCGTGAAGACTCGCGCCGCGGTGCTGCGGCGGATGGGGCTGCCACGACCTTATGCGCAGAGCCTTCCGCTGCGCATCGAGGAACTGGAGTTGGCGGCGCCCGGAGCGGGCGAAATGCTGGTGCGCGTGACCGCGGCCGGGCTTTGCCATTCGGATCTTTCGGTCATCGAGGGGGCGCGGCCGCGGCCGATGCCGATGGTGCTGGGGCATGAGGCTGCCGGTGTTGTCGAGGCACTTGGGCCTGGGACCGTTGCGTTCGCGCCCGGGGACCATGTGGTGTTTTCGTTTGTGCCGATGTGCGGCGACTGTCTGCCTTGTGCGGAGGGGCGCCCGGCACTGTGCGAGAACGGTGCGGCCGCCAATACCGCCGGCACGCTGCTCGGTGGCGCACGGCGCTGGTGCGATGCGCCCGAAGGCCAGATGAACCACCATCTCGGCGTTTCCGCGTTCGCCGAGCACACAGTGGTCAGCGCCCGCTCGGCAGTGAAGATCGATCCCGCGCTGCCGCCGGAAATCGCGGCGCTGTTCGGGTGCGCCGTCATGACAGGCGCCGGCGCGGTGCTGAACACGGCGCGGGTGCCGGCCGGTGCCTCCGTCGTTGTGTTCGGGCTTGGGGGTGTGGGCCTGGCGGCGGTGCTGGGGGCGGTGGTGGCGGGCGCGCAGCCGATCGTCGCGGTGGATACGCTGCCGGAAAAGCGGGCGCTGGCGCTGACGTTTGGGGCGAGCCATGCGGTGCGCGCCGGTGAACATGCGGTGGCCGAAATCCGCGCCATTACCGGCGGCGGCGCGGCCTACGTGTTCGAGTCGGTCGGAAATGAGGCAGTGCTGGCGCAGGCGTACGCCGCGACCGGACGCGGCGGCATGACGATCGCTACCGGGCTGCCGCATCCCACAAAACAGTTTTCAGTGCCGGCGGTGAGCCTGGTGGCGGAGGAACGCACGGTGCGGGGGAGCTATATGGGCTCCGCGGTGCCGCGCCGGGACGTGCCGCGGTTCGTGGCGCTATATCAGGCCGGGAAATTGCCGGTGGACCGGCTGCTGACGCACCGGCTGAGGCTTCAGGATGTGAATGAGGGGTTCGACCGACTAGCGGAGGGGCAGGCGGTCAGACAGGTGATTATAATGTAAACAAGGCCAAGGGGCTCCGCCCCCTGGACCCCCGTCGGCGTGCCGCCGCTGCCGTTAGCGCTGCGCGGCTGGAGTCAACTGCACGAGCGTTGTGGGCGGTCGGAAACCTACAAAATCGGGGTCTGGGGCCTACGGCCCCAGCTTGGTCCAGGGCAGAGCCCCTGGCCTTCTGCCTAGCTGGCGACCGCCGGCGGCCGCCACATGAAAAACGCCTGGCGCGCCAGGCGCTGGGCCTCGTTCCAGCTGGCCGCGACCTTGCCGTTGACCGGCCCGACGCGGTCGTCCGTCGCGACGATTTGCCAGCCTTGCGCATCCGGAAGTGCGACGGCCGCGCCGAGAAACACGCCGTCGACCTCGATAATACGGGAACTCTGCATGGGGACCTTTGGACTCTGTGTGGCGGCGGCGACACCCAGATGTGCGCGATGGGTGCCGTTGCAACCGGAAGCTGTGCTCACTTTATAGGCGCTTTTCCACGCTCTGCCAATGATAGAACTTTAGTTTAACAACCATTCAGCGTTTATTGCACCGCAGCAGAGCCGCCGAGCAGGATCAGAACCGGCCCGTTCTGGGCCCAAACAGGGGCCTGATCCGCGAGTTCGGTCAATTTGCCGCGTAAAACGCGCGCGTGGTCCGTACCGCCATGCTCTACCAGCACGGCGGGCATGCTCGGATCGAAGCCCGCCGCGCACAGTTCGTCGCGGAGGCGGGTGATGCTGGCAAGTCCCATGTAGATGGCCAGCGTCACGCCGGGGCGCAGCAGACCGGCATAGTCGATGCCGAGGTCTGGTCGGCGGCGGTGGGCGGTGACGAAGGTGACGGCGTGGGCGTGGTCGCGGTGGGTGAGGGGAACCTTGGCGCTCGCGGCACAGGCCAGGGCGGCGGTGATGCCGGGGGTGACGGCGTTCGGGATGCCGGCTTCTGTCAGGGCGGCTACCTCCTCGCCGCCGCGGCCGAAGATGAAAGGGTCGCCGCCTTTCAGGCGCACCACGCGCTTGCCCTCGCGCGCGAGGCGGATCAGCAGGGCGTTGATTTCCGCCTGGGGCATGGTGTGGTCGCCGTGGGTTTTGCCGACATCGATGCGGGTGGCGTCGCGGCGGGCCAGCCTGAGCACCTCTTCGGTGCCGAGGCGGTCGTGCACAATCACGTCCGCCTCACCTAGCAGGCGCAGGGCGCGCAGGCTTGCGAGGTCCGCGGCGCCGGGGCCGGCGCCTACCAGGTGGACGAAGCCGGTTTGGGGCGCGGGGGCTTCGAGTTCGGCGCGGTAGGCGGCTTCGGCGCCTTTTTCGTCGCCGGCGAGGGCGAGGTCCGCGGTGGGGCCGTTGAAGATGCGCTCCAGGGTGCGGCGGCGCTGGGCGGGGTCGGGCAGGCGGGTGCGGGTTTCGACCTGCATTCGGCCGGCGAGGGCGGCGAGGCGGGCCCAGCCGGGCGGGATCAGCGCTTCGATTTTCTGGCGGATCAGGCGGGCCAGGACTGGGGCGGCGCCGCCGGTGGAGACGGCGATGGTGAGGGGGCCGCGCTCGACGGTGCTGGGGGTGATGAAGCTGGAGAGGTCGGGGCGGTCGACGATGTTGACCGGGATGCCGAGGCGCTGGGCTTCGGCGGAGAGGGCTTGCAGGTCGGATTCGGGGGCGCCGGCGGCGGCGGCGAGGGCGCAGCCTTGGAGGTCGGTGGGGTCGAATTTTTCGGTGCGGATGATGGTGGCGCCGCCTTGGGCGTAGGTTTCGGCACGACGATCGGCGGCGTAGCCGGTGCCGAGGATCAGGACGCGGCGGGCGGTGAGGTCGAGGAAGATGGGGGCGTAGGCCATGCGCGGAGAATGACGCTCGCTCGTGGTGTCAGGCCAGCGTCGATAACGGGTAGTGCCGCAGTTTGAATTTCTGGAGGGGGTGCGAGGCGGTGCCTCGCGTCCCTAGGCCGGCCGACCGCGACCGGCCGTGGCTCGGGCGACCAATTTTGGCCGAAAGCGGAATGGCTGCTCTGGGGTGAACAAACGCAAGAGGCAGACCCCAGTTTCTGAAGTTCCCGACCGCAGGTGGCGGCCCCCAGGGGACATTTGTCGCGCGCAGGCTTGGCTGCCAGCCCTCGGGGAGAGCGCCGCTTGGCTTGTTGGCACGGCGTACCCGCCGGCAGTAGCATCGGTAAATGCGAAGCCCGCCCCGCCGCCAATGCTCCAGAAGATCCGACCCGTTGAGCTGGTACGGACGGACGTGATTGCCCCAATTCCCCCCGTGCCCCCCGGCCTGCATGAGGCAGCGTTAAAGGGAACCTTAATTCCGTTTGTCGGAGCGGGGGCATCACGCATTGCGGGCTGCCCGAATTGGATTGAATTTGCCGATAGAGCGCTGCGGTTTTTTGTAACCCAATCGAAGTTCACCCATGGTCAGCTTGACCAGCTTAGCCGGCAGCCGCCACGCGTGAAGTTATCCATCGCCCGAAGCCTCCAGCGCGAACACGACTTACTAATCAAATTCGACGACATACTCTATCCAGAGGGTCGAAACACGAATGAAAAGGGGCGCAGACTTTATCAGGCTTTATCAAGTCTCGGCAAAATATTTGTCACAACGAACTATGATGATTGGCTCGACAATACTATCGGCGCGCCGGCGCCATCAGCAAGCGGCAACGAGGACGCGACGACGGCGGCCATCGGAGAGAAGCGGACCGTTATCTACAAGGTCGATGAACTGACGCCAGACCGCCTGGAGCGCCCGAATACGGTGTTTCATCTGCATGGCTCGATCGCAGATCCAGCGAGCATGATTTTGACCACCCAGGATTACCTACGGCACTATGCAAATGATCATCCTTCCAATGGTCATGTGGTCGAGAACAAGGTTCTCAGATTTCTCGCGTTTTTGTTCTCTGAAAAAAACGTACTTTTTGTTGGTTACGGGCTCGAAGAGCTAGAGATCCTCGAATACATTATCGGAAAGGCGCGCCTCACTGTCAATTCCGACAGGACAGAGATGAGGCATTTCCTGCTGCAGGGATTCTTTTCACACGAACGTGTCCTGGCCGAAAGCCTTGAAAATTACTACGCCGAATGTGGTATTAAGCTAATCCCCTTTCTGCGTGACGACAAGGACTGGGATCAGCTCATCGACGTCCTTGAGGAATACGCGCGACTCGCGCCCGCCGGCGCCCCTCTAAATGTACAGGTGCTCAAGGACATGGAGGCACTGCTGAATGGATAACCTTTCGCCTGACCAGCGTGCTTTCATTCAACTGATGAAAAGCGATGAGGATTTCGAGCGGCACGGCTTCGCGCTACTTCTAAAGAGGCCCAATTTTGATTGGTTTTTTGAAGCGCTGGCGACCGAGGGTCTGTTTGATCCAGCGCGCAATCCCGGTCCCGTCGTAGATGAGAAGCCCGGTTACTATCGGCTCCCATACTGGCCGCCGCTTGTGTATCTTGAAGCTGTAGCGGTGCGCGCAAGAGAATGTGCAGACGGTAGGCTCTCCGATGAGGTGATGCACGTAGTCCGCGGCGTCAGCCGATGGCGAGACGAAAACAACGGAGTCCGTGACAACTCGAATACTTGGTCTGCGTTCGCCAAACTACTGGGTTTGTTGCCAACCGGTGCCGTATCGATAGCGGACACCGACCTAATTCCGATATGGCTCGCAGGCCCATTTCGGCAGTCGATGGTAGGTCATGCACTTGTTAGCTGCACGCTGCCCAGCTTTCTGACCAGCGAACTTCCTGAGGATTGGATAAAAGCTTGCCGCATACTTTACCATTGCACCGCGTTCGAGTTCGTAGGTGACGGGCAGGAGACTCGGAAGGCCAATTCTGACGTGCGGACTTTAGTCGATGACTATTGGCTTAAAAACCTCATTGATACGAATGCCGGCGAATTCGGCAGGAAGATAGGTAGAGCCGCCGCGGATGTCTTCGTGAGTCGCCTTAAGGATCTCTTCGGACAGTCGATGGGCGGTCGTGATAGCTGGGTGTTTCGTCCGGCAATCGAAGATCATGAGCAA
Source organism: Rhodospirillales bacterium (assembly GCA_015654825.1). Taxonomy (GTDB): domain Bacteria; phylum Pseudomonadota; class Alphaproteobacteria; order Acetobacterales; family Acetobacteraceae; genus CAJCIS01. The sequence continues at coordinate 5,381 of JAATGE010000643.1, read as the reverse complement.
AATCGGAGCTGGCGCAGTCCGTACAACCGCTTTGTTGAAGGACTTCGCGATACAGTGCTGGCGTGGATCGACAACCACGCACAGGAGGCCCGGGGGTATGTCGAAGGCTTGCTTAGCTCGGGCTCTGAGGTCGTCGAGCGCGTCGCCATCTATCTTGTCGATCAACGATTCGGGACTCTGCGTGGCCTGGTGGCGAAAGTGGTATCGCCTTCATTCTTTGATTCAGGGCACCGACATGAGGTTTATCTTTTCCTAACGCATCATTTCCCGCATTTCACAGAGGAAGAAAAAACGCAAGCTCTCAATGCCATTCGGGACTTACCGCTTCCTGACAGACAGGAGGATCCAGAACGCAGACAGCGGAGCGCTCAGCGGCAGTGGCTTTCGGCAATTAGCGGGCAGGGATACGAGGCCGCCGACATTTGGCTAGCCCAGCTTAATGAAATCCTCGGCCCCGTTGGGTCGTATTTCCACCCTGATTTTAATTCCTATATCACGACGGGCTGGGGCTACGGCCCCACGCCGCACAACGTACAGGAGCTCGTCGGTTTCGCCGAACGCGGTATCATCGTCGAACGGCTCAATGCCTTTGCACCGTCAGACGCCTGGGACGGGCCCTCTACACGATCCCTTTCAGATGCGGTTGTCGATGCCGTCGGTGCGGCACCGGAGACCTTCGTTGATCTGCTGCCCCAATTTCTGGATGCAAAGCCGGAATACCAATATTCCGTTATTGCAGGATTCAAAAAGCTATGGGACGCATGGGACGGAAAACAGGCTGGCCTTCCCTGGGACCAGATATGGCCAAAGATAGTATCTTTCTTCGAAACTCTTCTTTCTAATGACGATTTCTGGAAGGTGACGATAACGGCGGAAGTAGCGCTTTCCCCTAATAGAAACTGGATTGCTCCAGCAATATCAGAGTTTCTCAGGGCCGGAACAAGAAGCGACGACAAAGCCTATGCGCCTAACTTGCTGGGCCGAACGCGGTCGCTTATTACTATTCTTCTGGACAAGTCAGAACCGCAAGAGGGAACAGCGAAGGGCAACGCATTTGACGTCGCCATCAACACGGCTAAGGGTAAGGCCATAGAAGCCCTGTTGGATTACGCTCTGCGTTGCTGCCGCCTGAGCGACAAGGCGAATAAGGCACACGCTGAGGCCTGGCAAGACTTGCAGCCACTCTTTGATAAAGAGCTCACATCGTGTCGAGATGGCAATTTTGAATTCTCGACTTTCGCCGGCGCGTATATCGGGAACATTCACTACATGAGCGAAACCTGGTTTGACCAGAATTTCAAGAATATTTTTCCGGTCGAGTTCGCAACCAATTGCCTGTCCGCACTGGACGGCCTCGCCTTCGCAGCGCCGACGAAGCCGGTCTACGTGGCGCTGGTCGCCTCCGGGGTTCTTGACTGGGCGCTTCAGCAGGAGGTGATGGGTGAGCGAGCCCGAGAAAGCCTGCTGCAGCGCATGGGACTTGCTTATCTTTGGAACCAGGAGGCTCTCGGCGGACCCCGGTTTTCCTATATCTTCGGGACCCGCCGGACCATCGATCTTGAGGCTATCGGCAACTATTTCTAGATGGTCAGTGGCCAGCCGCTCGACGAAAGGCAGAAGGAGTTGATTTTCCTATTTTGGGATCGATGCGTTACTTGGAGCAGATCCTTAGAAGCGGCGCCAGCAAGCCTCCGATCGCTTCTAAGTCTCCTAACCTGCCATTTGACCGCGATCGATGCGCGCGCGCTCGAACGGTTGTTAGCCGTGGCACCCCACGTGTCAATCAACTTTAACGCGGACCGGTTTATTGAGCAACTCCTCCGGTTGGCGGATTCCAGCCCGAGGGACATCGGGACAGTACTTCGCGTTGTACTTGAGGGATACCGTCCAGACTACGACTTCGACGACAGGCTCAAGCAACTCATCGCTCAGCTTGCCGGCCACGCTGAGTCTCGCGCGGACGCGATATTTTGCCTTGAGAAGGTTCGGCGCCTTCCAGGAATGGTACAATTATATTCGCAGCTGTTCTCGTCGAGCGCCTCCCCTGTCGAATAGATCACAATTCCCAAACCTAACGTCCGCCCCCACCAGGCCCCGGTCGTGGACGGCCTCAAATGGAAAACTGGCAACAATCCTTCGGCTCCCGGCGTTAGATCGAATGGCGATTCCCGATGGCTGCGCTCGAGGGCGGACCCCCGATAGGATGTCCACTTTTGAGAAGCGGGAGGCTTCAACTTGACGACTTTTATGGGCGCATAGCGGCCGTCGGCCGCGTTGGTTCTTGATGTCTGTTTCCACAAGGTATGGAAACTCGAAGTGCGGTGCTACCCGACAACGCCGCCCCTTGCCGCGACACGCATCGCATGTCATGCTCGGCGTGTAATCCGGACTAGGCTGCCGATTGTCACCGAGGTCGATTATCGCTGAGATAGAGGAATGCACGCTCGCGAAGTTCATTCCGGACTGGCGCTCAAGGATGAACTGGACGCGCGCCACCTCAGCGCGTCCGCCCTGGCCCTGAAGCTGCGCGTGCCACCGCAGCGGCTGCACGAGATTATCCGTGGTCAGCGATCGATTACGCCAGACACCGCGCTGCGCCTCCCGCGCTTCTTTGGCAATTCCGCCGAGTTCTGGCTAACACTCCAGACCAACCATGATCTGGCACTCGCCCGGAAGAATCTCGGCGCGAGGATCGAGCGCGAGGTGGAGGCGGCTTAGCCGGGCCACCAAGAGCTTCATTCCGCCCGGCGGCTTATCCGGTTCCCGCTAACCGTGTAGCCAGCCCTCCGGCACTTCGTCGCCGGGCAGCACTTCATTTGTTGTACCGGCTTCGGCAAGGATATCCGCCATTATCCCGGGACGGGCGCGGGCGGCGCGTGCATCGAGGTAGGCGGATTGGTCGCTTTCGCTCAAATCCTGCAGCCTGCCGCGCGTTCGCAGCGCTGCGACCTTCTCGGCCACAGCCTGGATGATGAATCCGTTCATCGAGACGCCGTCGCTCTCGGCCGCGACGCGCAGATCCTCCATCAGCGAAGCGGGAACGCGAAGGGCGTAATTGCTGTAGGCCGCCATGCCAATCTCCTTAACGCTTCTCCTGGCGCCACCACCGGCACCAAGGTTTTCCTCAATGATGTCAGCCGCCGATCGGCTGGCAGGTAGTCCCGGCGGTTAAACGTTACGATCGCGTCGCCAGACCCATTGATCAGTGCCTCGACGAAGATTTCGTCCGAAGGGTCCTGAATGCTAGGTCGAATACGCTGCCGCACCCGCACCTGTTGCGACCGGGCCAAAAAGCCGTCCAGGAACGCCAGCGTCTTGGCTTCCGTCAGGCCGGTCGCTGCCAGGCTTTCCGGACGTAGCAGCACGTCCTCGTGCTCCAGCATCGTCGCCACAGTTACCAATGGCGTGAACGCGCCTTCGACAACACCACACAGAAGCAGCCTGGACGCCCCGGCCGGACTCTGAAGCCCGCTCCTGAGCACATCGGTGTCCAGCACGAGCTTCATATGACGGATGATATGACATCCCGTAGCCGGCAATCAAGCCGCATGTAGTCCTAGGCCGCGCCCAGCCATCTGACTTACTTATGAAATGGCGTTTGGGGACTAGTCCCCAACGGGTGCAGGGGCAGCCAGCGTAGGGCGTGCTTCAGCACGCCAAGGCAAGCAAACCGCCAGGGCGGCTGGTGTCCTTCTGGCGCCGTCGGTGCACTTCGCCCGCACGGCGCCCCCACATCACAAGCGCCTGCGGGCTACTTGCAGAACGTACGGTTTCAGGTATGACCTTATTGTAAATCCGGTTTGATGTTGGCAGATCGAGGCAACCGCCAAAGCTGCACTGCGTTAGGTTGCCGCCGCCCATGGGTTGATGAAGGGGACGCCAGCAGCGTGAAACGGCGCGCCATCGCGCGAGGCCACAAGAAAGCCTCGCGCCGCGGCAATCGCCGCGATGTAGGCATCGGCCATGGTGATCGCCAGTCCCGCGATTTTTGCCTTTGACATGAGTTCAGCATAGGCGCGCGACGCGTCCAGATCGAAGGGCAGAACACGCCCCGCAAACACCGGCAGCAGGTCTCCTTCCACGCGCTCATGGAGAACGTGGCGGCGCTTTCCCGCAGGCATCGCCGCAATGCCGAAACGCAACTCGGCCACCGTGACCGCCGACAAATATAATGTTTCGATGGCTTGGGCATCGATCCACGCCACCACGCGCGGATCGGGCTTGGGCTTCCACGGCTCCGAGACGAGGTTCGTATCGAGCAGGATCATTCGAATGTCATCGGCGCCGCTGGTGTTTGGTCGCGGTGCTGTTGGATGGCCTCCACATCTTTATGCGTGAGGCCGGCGTCACGGCCGATGGCGGCGAGGAGGGAGCCGAGCTTGATGCGGCACTCGGGTTTGGCGGCTTTCTCCAGGATGTCGCGGATCTCTGCCTCGGTGCTTCGGCCGTGCTCGGCCGCTCGCACGCGCAGCGCCCGATGGGTTTCCTCAGGCAGGTTCCGAATTGTCAGCGCCGGCATCGTGGCACCTAATTTCCATTGAAAGCAATGCCATCACTTATACGCTCTTGATATCGCGGCTTCAAGGTGGCGAACGGCAGCCTGCGCGATCACCGTCCCGGTTGAAGCCGGCTGTGCCCGAGGTTGCAGCCAGCCTTCCGCCCAACCCAGCAAGTCGTAGAATGCAATGCCCTTTTGCATTGCGAAGGGCATTGGACCCTACAGCTTGCTTATAAAATGGGGTCTGGGGACTAGTCCCCAGCGGGTCCAGGGCAGAGCCCTGGCCTTAACTTTCTTCCAACCCCTTGACCTTCACGTAGCTCCCCGGCGCGTCCTCGATGGCCTTCAGCTTGCCATCGCCCGGCACCCGCGCCGCAACCCGTTCCGGTGCGAACGCGCTTACCCAGCGGTTCCAGTCGGGCCACCAGCTACCGGCAAGCTCCGTGGCGCCGTCGAGCCAGGCCTGGCTTTCGGGCGGCAGGGTTTCGTTGACCCAGTGGTTGTATTTGCCGCCGTCGGGCGGGTTGACGACGCCGGCGATGTGGCCTGAGGCGGCCAGCACGAAACGTTTCGGGCCGCCGAGCAACTGGGTGCCGCGGTAGGTGCTGCGCCAGGGGGCGATGTGATCCTCGCGCGTGGAGAGGAAATAGGCCGGCACCTTGATGCGGCCCAGATCGATCTTTTCGCCCTCCAGTTCGATCCCGTTCGGCTGGGCCAGCAGGTTTTCCTGATACATGTTGCGCAGATAGAAACTGTGCATCTTCGCGGGCATCCGCGTCGCGTCCGAATTCCAGTACAGCAGGTCGAACGGGAACGGCTCGTTGCCCATCAGGTAGTTGTTCACCACGAACGACCAGATCAGGTCGTTGGCGCGCAGCATGTT
>JAATGE010000402.1 GCA_015654825.1 Rhodospirillales bacterium | reverse complement strand
GGATGCGTGGCGAAAGGCGTTTCACGGCGCTGTCGCGGCGCTGGGTGCGGGGGCCGGCGATGAGGACGAGGCCGGGCTCCGACTGGGCGCGGGCGAGCAGGGCGGGGATATCGGCGGGATCGTTCTGGCCGTCGCCGTCGAGGGTAGCGATCCAGGTGCCGGAGGCGGCGCGGACGCCGGTGAGGATGGCGGCGCTTTGGCCGCAACTGGTGCGGTGGCGGCGGCGGGTGAGGGGCGCTTCGGCCGCGGCGGCGGCGAGGGCCAAGGCGGTGCCGTCGGTGCTGCCGTCGTCGACGTAGACGATTTCGTGCGCGATGCCGGCCAGGTTGGCGCGGATTTCGGCAATCAGGGGGGCGATGTTCGGCGCCTCGTTTTTTGCGGGGACGACCACCGAGAGAAGGGGGGGCATGGGTGGCGGGCGGTACACCGGGGCAGGCGGGGCGGCAAGGCGGGCAGCGAGGGGAATCGCATTTGGAATTTTCTTGGCACGACATTCGAGCCGGACGCTTCGACCCGAAACGAAAGCCAAATTAACAAAAGTTTTTTGGTTCTTTTTTTCAAAAAAGAACAAGTACTTCTTTTTGAAAAAAGAAGCAAAAACTTTTGTTACTTGTTCCTTGTTCGCCGACGCCAGTTGGAGCGGGCGGTGGCGGTTTTCAAATGCGATTGCCTGGCGGATTGGGCTGCCGGCGCTTGACAGCGGCTGGATTGGTTCGCCACCGTGCGGGCGAGGGGTGGTGCGATCGCCCCGTGAGGCGACAGCCGAAGCATCGCGTCCTTCCTGCGATTAAGGGATTGGGACCATGCCGGCTCCTTCGACGCTGACGGCCGCGCACCTGATGCGGCTGATCGGGACGCACGACGCGCCCGCCATTATCGATGTTCGCAACGATCCGGAGCGCTCGGCGGAACCGTTCCTGGTGCCGGGCGCGGTGCGGCGCGATGCGGGGCAAATGGAGGTTTGGGCGGCTCCGCTGGCCGGGCGCGCGGCCGTGGTCGTCTGCGCGGACGGCGGCCTGAGCGCGGGGGTGGCGGCCTGGTTGCGGCATGCGGGAATTGCCGCAGAGGTGCTGGAGGGGGGCCTGGCGGCGTGGCGCGGTGCACGGGGACCGCTGCTGAACGCGAGTGCGGTGCCGCCGCCGGATGCGCGCGGGCGCACGGTGTGGGTGACGCGGGCGCGGCCGAAAGTGGACCGGGTCGCCTGCCCCTGGCTGATCCGGCGGTTCGTCGATCCCGGCGCGGTGTTCCTGTTCGTGGCGCCGGGGGAGGTGGCGGGCACGGCCGCGCGATTTGGCGCCACGCCGTTCGACATCGAGGATTGCTTCTGGAGCCACCGCGGCGAGCAATGCACCTTCGACGTCATGATCCAGGAGTTCGGGCTGGGGGGTGTCGCGGGGTTGTCGCGGCTCGCGGTCATCGTGCGCGGGGCGGATACGGCGCGGCTGGACCTGGCGCCGCAGTGCGCGGGGCTGCTGGCGGCGTCGCTCGGGCTTTCGCGCATGTTCCGGGACGATCTGGCGCAGCTCGAGGTCGGGCTGTCGCTGTACGACGCGTTCTGGCGGTGGAGCCGGGACGCGCTGGCGGAGACGCATACCTGGCCTGGCCCGGCGCGGGGCGAGAAGGCGGCCGCGGAGCCGGCGGTATGAACGACGCGGCGGAATTCTCCGTCCCGCTGGGGACGGAGCTGCCGCTGCTGCCCGGGTTCTGGGCGACACTGGCGGTGTGGCTAAAAATCGGGGTGCTGTCGTTCGGCGGGCCGGCCGGACAGATCGCCATGATGCATCGGGAGATCGTCGAGGAGCGGCACTGGCTGGGGGAGCGGCGGTTTCTGCATGCGCTGAGTTTTTGCTCGCTGCTGCCGGGGCCGGAGGCGCAGCAGCTGGCGACGTATCTGGGCTGGGTCATACACGGCGCGGCCGGGGGCGTCGCGGCGGGGACGTTGTTCGTGCTGCCGGGCGCCGTGGTGCTGCTGGGGCTTTCGGTGCTGTACGCGACGCTGGGGCAGGTGCCGGCGGTGGACGGCATTTTCTTCGGGTTGAAGTGCGCGGTGCTGGCGATCGTGCTGCAGGCGGTGCTGCGGATCGGTCGGCGGGCGCTGAAGACGCGGGCGTCGTGGGCGGTGGCGGGGGCGGCGTTCGTGGCGCTGTATGTGTTCGCGGTGCCGTTTCCGCTGGTCGTCGTGGCGGCGGGGCTGGTCGGGTATGCGCGGGCGGGCTGGTTCAGGGCCGCTTCGCATGGCGGCGCGCATGGCGATGCGCCGGGGCTGATCGAGCGGGTGCTGGCGATCCATCCGGGGCGGCTGGCGCGGCAGGCGGCGGCGGCGCGGCGGGCCGGAATGCTGGCGCTGGTGCTGTGGTTGGCGCCGGTGGGGCTGCTGGCGGCATTCGCGCCGGGGACTTATGCCGACGTGGCGTGGTTTTTCTCCAAGATGGCCGTGGTGACCGTCGGCGGCGCCTACGCGGTGCTGGCTTATGTGGCGCAGGACGCGGTGCATGCGTACCACTGGGTATCTCCCGCCGAGATGCTGGCCGGGCTGGGGCTGGCGGAAACCACGCCGGGGCCGCTGATCCTGGTGCTGCAGTTCGTCGGGTTTCTCGCGGGGTATCGGGCGCCGGGGCCGCTGCACGGCATTGCGGGCGGGGTGGCGGCCAGCGTGCTGACGCTTTGGGTGACGTTCCTGCCGTGCTTCACGTTCGTGTTCCTGGGCGCGCCGCTGGTGGAGCGGCTGGCGGAAAACCGGCGGCTGGCGGCGGCGCTGGCGGCGGTGACGGCGAGCGTGGTGGGGGTGATTGCGAACCTGGCGCTGTGGTTCGCGCTGCATGCGCTGTTCGCGGCGACCGTGACGCTGCGCGCCGGGCCCGCCGCGCTGGAACTGCCGGTGGTTTCAAGCCTTGTCGTGCCGGCGGCCGCGGTGGCCGTGGTGGCGGTGGTGCTGATCTTTCGGCTGCGGCAAAGCGTGCCGGTGGTGCTGGGGGTTTGCGCCTTGCTGGGGCTGGCGCTGAGGCTGGCGTGAAGCGATCGGCGATGAAGTTACCATAAGACCTGCTAAGACACATCGCGGGCGTGGACATCGCCCGCGATAGGGCCGCAGAATGGCAGTTACCGTGCTTGCATTTCGCATCTTCGCCGTGTTGGCGGCCGCCCTGCTGGTGGGCGCATTCGGGCTGCTGGTGCTCATGCCGGATGGCATGACGCTCGACCTGGCGCTGGCGGAGTTCAACCCGGCGCTGGTGGGGCATATGCGGCACTTCGTGCAGCATGTGCTGGGGGCGGGGGCGTGGAGCCACGCGTTCATGCCGCTGCTGGTGCGGCCGGTTTGGCTCATTCCGTTTTCGCTGGGGCTGGTGTCGGCGGGGGTGTCGGTGAGCCTGTCAACGCCGACCGAGTCGCCTAGGCGGACACGGACGCGCGGGTAGGTCGGCGTAAGGAAAAGGCCAGGGCAGAGCCCTGGCCTTTCTTGGCTGATTACTTACTACGCGGGTTACATCGCTCGTTGGCCGTTCCCAGGTTCCGGGGCCGGCCGCTGCCGCAGGAGATGAAATTACGCCGTGCGTATCGTTGTTGCCATGTCGGGGGGCGTCGATAGTTCGGTGACGGCCGGGCTGCTGGCCGAGGCCGGTCACGAGGTGATCGGCGTTACGCTGCAGCTGTACGACCATGGGGCGGCCTCGGCGCGGCGCGGTGCGTGCTGTGCGGGACAGGATATCCATGACGCGCGCAATGTGGCCGATCGGCTCGGCATTCCGCATTACGTGATCAATGCCGAGGAGCGGTTCCGCGCCACCGTCATCCAGCCGTTTGCCGATAGTTATGCCGCCGGCGAAACGCCGGTGCCGTGCATCAGCTGCAACCAGGGTGTGAAGTTTACCGACCTGCTCGGCCTGGCGCGGGATCTGGGCGCGGCGGCACTTGCGACCGGGCACTATGTGCGGCGAGAGGACGGCGCCGGCGGGGCGGAGCTGCATGCGGCGGCCGATGCGGCGCGCGACCAGAGCTGGTTTCTTTACGCCACCACGCGCGATCAGCTCGATTTCTGCCGGTTTCCGCTGGGCGCAATGCCGGATAAGGGCACCGTGCGCGGGCATGCCGCACGGCTCGCGCTGCCGGTCGCGGAAAAGCCGGACAGCCAGGATATCTGCTTCGTTCCCTCCGGCAGCTATGCCGACCTGGTGACGCGGGTGCGGCCCGACGCCGCGGTGCCGGGCGATATCGTCAGCGAAACGGGTGCCGTGCTGGGGCGGCATCGCGGCATCGCGCACTACACGGTGGGCCAGTCCAAGCGGCTGGGGTTGCAAGGCGGCGGGCAGCGGCTGGCGGTGGTGGCGCTGGATGCGACGACGCGCCGCGTTGTCGTGGCGCCGCGCGATCGCGGCACGACGCAGGTGAAGCTGCGCGCGGTGAACTGGCTGATCGATGCGCTGCCGGAGGGGCTTGAGTGCACGGTGCGGTTGCGGGCGCGCGACCGGCTGCGCCCGGCGAACGTTCGCGCAACGGCCGATGGCGCCATGGTTACGCTGGCCGAAGCGGCCCTGCCGGCGCCGGGGCAGGCGTGTGTGTTCTATGCCGGAAGCCGCGTGCTGGGCGGCGGGATCATCCGCGCAGCGGATTGATGCGCGGCTGAGGACAAAAAAACGGGGCCCAAGAGAGCCCCGCGCTGGCATTTAAATACCTTGGGTGCCGAGCGCGTAACGCATGAGCCGCATGCGGGCAAGTATTTTGTGATCACAAGAACTTTAGGTTCCAGAAATAAGGCCAGGGCTCTGCCCTGGACACGCTGGGGCCTGAGGCCCCAGACCCCCGATACTGGGGGGAGACGGCGAAGCCAGAAAATCCATAGGTTTCCAGGCTTCGCCGTTCCCCGCAATGAAATGGGGTCTGGGGCCTACTGGCCCCAGCGGGGTCCAGGGGCAGAGCCCCTGGCCTTCTCCTATCCTTTGCTACTCCACCACCCGTGCCACGTTACGGCTACGGCGGGTTTCCCAGGCTTGCATCAGTTGCAGCACCGTCGCCGCGGTTTCTTCGATGGAGCGGCGGGTGACGTCGACGACTGGCCAGCCGCGGCGGGTGCAGAGGCGGCGGGCCCAGAGCAATTCCGCCTTGACGGCATCGAGGTCGACGTAATCGCCGGTGTCGTGGCGGATGTGTTGACCGGCGCCCTGGCCCTGGGCGATCAGTTTCAGGCGATGGCGGCGGATTTCGATCAGCGATTCGGCATCGATCGAAAGACCGATGACCGGGCAGTGCGGATTTTCGAGGCCGGGGGGATCGGGTGTGCCTGGCACCAGAGGCACGTTCGCGGCTTTGACGCCGCGGTTGGCCAGATAGAAGCTGGTCGGCGTTTTGCTGCTGCGGGAGTGGCCGACGAGGATGACGTCGGCTTCGGCGATGCCGGCCTGGGCCTGGCCATCATCGTGGGCGAGCACGAAATGAATGGCATCGATGCGGCGGAAATAATCCGCATCCAGCACGTATTGCTTGCCGGGACGCGCGGTGGCGGCGGCGCCGAGCTGTTCCTGCAGCATGGCCAGGACCGGATCGAGGACGTTCACCACGGTGACGCCGAGGCGCTGGCAGGTCGATTCGAGGTCGGTGCGCAGGGCGCGGTCGACGACGGTCGAGAGCACGGGGCCGGGCTCCGCCTCGATGCCTTCCAGCACGCGATGCAGCTGGAAGCGGGTGCGGATCAGGCTCCAGCGATGATAGATGAAGCGTGCCGGCTCGAACTGCGCGACGGTTGCGCGCGCGATCGAGTTCAGGGTTTCGCCGGTCGCGTCGGAGACGAGGTGGAGGTTGATCCGGTCCTGGGTCATGGGAGCGAGGATAGCGGGGATAACCGGGGGTGCCAGCCTGTTTCGGTCGGGTGGCGGCGGGTGAGCGGGGATAAGAGGTGCGGCGCCAAATTCGGCGGATGGAATCGAGGCATCGTCCGGCGCTTCCGGATAAGTGGAAGAAAGGGTGGTATGCCAAGGAGTTGGCGGCGGGGCCGGCGGTGGACAGAAAGGTGCGGCGGGCGCGGGTTCCGGGTACCCCGTTTCGCACAGCCCCTACTACCGCTCCTATTTAACTAAATAAGAATCCTTTCTAGGAAGAGGGGGCGGGGGATACCGCTCCTCAGGACGCCAGATGACCGAAAAACCTGTGTTGCGCGTTCTCGCCGGCGATCCGGTTTGGCCGCCGCCTGTCTGGCTGATGCGCCAGGCCGGGCGCTATCTGCCGGAATACCAGGCGATCAGGCAGGAGGGCGGCTTTATCGCGCGCTGCACGACGCCCGACCTGGCGACGGAGATCACGCTGCAGCCGGTGCGTCGTTTCGGCATGGATGCGGCGATCCTGTTCAGCGATATCCTGATCCTGCCCTGGGCGATGGGTCAGGAGCTGAATTTTGTCGACGGCGAAGGGCCGGTGATGGCGCCGGTGCGGGATGTGGCGGCGCTGGGGAGCCTGGAGATCGCGCGGGCGCCGGAGCGCACGGCGCCGGTCATGGAGACGGTGCGCCGGGTGCGGGCGGCGCTGCCGCCAGCCTGCACGCTGCTAGGGTTTGCAGGCGGTCCGTTTACCGTTGCCTGCTATATGGTGGAGGGAGGCGGATCGCGCGATTTCGCGGCGACGCGCACGCTGTCCTACAGCCACCCGGTGTTTTTCGATCGGCTGATCGAGCTGCTGGTGCAAGGCACGGTGGAGTACCTGGCGGCGCAGATCGAGGCGGGCGCCGATGCGGTGATGCTGTTCGACAGTTGGGCGGGGATCCTGCCGCCGCGGCAGTTCGCGAGCCGGGTGATCGCGCCGACCGCGGCGATCGTGGCCGCGCTGAACCAGCGGTTTCCGGGCGTGAAGATCATCGGCTTTCCGCGCCTGGCCGGCACGCTGGTGGCGGATTATGTGGAGCAGACCGGGGTGGATTGCGTGGGGCTGGATACCGGTGTGGATGCCGCGGGCATTGCCGCCGGGCTGCCGGAGACCGTGGCCGTGCAGGGCAACCTGGATCCGATGCTGCTGATTGCCGGCGGCGATGCGCTGCGCGAGGAAACCGGGCGCATTCGTGACGCGCTGCGGGGGCGACCCCATATATTCAATCTTGGTCACGGTATCTTGCCGCAGACGCCGCCCGGGCACGTTGCGGACCTGGTGGACGCACTTCGACAGGTCGCATGAAAAAACTCGCGGTTGTTCTGTTCAATCTGGGCGGGCCCGACAGCCCGCAAGCCGTCAAGCCGTTCCTGCTGAACCTGTTTCGCGATCCGGCCATTCTGCGGGTGCCGTTCTTTGTGCGCCCTTTGCTGGCATGGGTGATCGCGCGTGGGCGGGCTGGGCCGGCGGCGGAGATCTATGCGCGGATCGGCGGCAAGTCGCCGCTGCTGGAGCTTACACAGGCGCAGGGGCGGGCGCTGGAGAGGGCGCTGGCCGAACGGGGGATCGGGGCGCGGGCGTTTGTCGCCATGCGCTACTGGCATCCGTTCGCGCTGGAAACCGCCCGGGAAGTGCGTTCGTGGGACCCGGACGAGGTGGTGCTGCTGCCGCTGTATCCGCAATATTCCAGCACCACGACGGGCAGCTCGCTGAAGAACTGGCGGGAGGCGGCGGCGCGCGCCGGGCTGGCCAGGCCGGTCACGACGCTGTGCTGTTTTTTTGCCGATGGCGGCTATGTGGCGGCGACGGCGTCGATCGTTCGGGGCGCGCTGGAGCGGGCACGGGCGGCCGGGCCGGCGCCGTTGCGGGTGCTGTTTTCGGCCCATGGGTTGCCGGAATCGATCGTGTTGAAGGGCGACCCCTACCAGTACCAGGTGGAGGGAACGGCCGCGAAAATCGTGGCGGCGCTGGGCGAGCCGGGGCTCGATCACGTTGTCTGCTACCAGTCGCGGGTGACGCCGGTGAAATGGCTCGAACCTTCGACCGAGGCGGCGATCGAGCAGGCGGCGAACGACAAGGTTGCCGTGCTGGTGGTGCCGATCGCGTTTGTCTCCGACCATTCGGAAACGCTGGTGGAGCTCGACATCGAGTACCGGGAGCTGGCGGAGAAGCTTGGCGTGCCGGGGTATTTCAGGGCGCCGGCGCAGAACAGCGACGGCGGGTTCATCGCGGCACTGGCCGACCTGGTGGTGACGGGGCGCGGACGCGGGCCGGGCCTGTGCAGTTTTTCCGGCGGTCGGGTTTGCCCGGCGCGCCACACCGACTGTCCGTTACCGTTGTCATGACGCCGGAACCGCTGGAGCTGGTGATTTTCGACTGCGACGGTGTGCTGGTGGACAGTGAGGCGGCGGCGCAGCGCGTGCTGACGGAGGAGGCGGCGCGTTTGGGATGGCGGCCGACCGAGGCGGAGGCCGACGCGTTTGTCGGGCGTCGGTTTCATGATTTGCGGGCGGTGTTCGAACTGGGGTCCGGCCGTGCCCTGCCCGCCAATTGGCCGGCCATGATGCAGGCGAACCTGATTGCCATCCTGCCGGAGAGCGTGAGCCTGATCCCGGGCGCGGATCTGGCGCTGAAGGGGACCGCGGCGTCCGGAGTTCCCTATCGGATTGCCAGCAACTCCAGCCACCAGGAGATGGCGATCAAGTTCGCGGTGACCGGATTGTCGCGGCTGGTGGCAGGGCGGGTGCATAGCGCGCAGGATGTCGGCATCGGAAAACCGGCGCCCGACCTGTTCCTGGCGGCCGCGGCGGCCGAGGGCGTTTCACCCGGGGCCTGCCTGGTGGTGGAGGATTCGCGGCCGGGGGTGCTGGCCGCGATCGCCGCGGGCATGGCTTGCGTCGCCTATGTTCCGAGCGGCGACGGGACGGAGTTTGCCGAGCTCGGGGCATGGCCGTTGCGGGCGCTGGCGGCGCTGCCGACGCTGTTCGATGTCCCCCGGCGCGGACGCAGGGCATGAGCGCGGTGCTGCTGGCGCTGTATCCGTGGACCAAGGCGCTGCACATCGTCGCGGTGATCGCCTGGATGGCGGCGATGCTGTACCTGCCGCGGCTGTATGTCTATCATTGCGAAACGAAGCCGGGGTCCGAAAGCAGCGAGCGCTTCAAGGTCATGGAGCGGCGGCTCTACAAGCAGATATTGCTGCCGGCGATGACCGCTACATTCGTATTCGGCATCATGCTGGCACTGACGCCGGGCGCGGTGGAGTGGGACCGGGGCTGGTTCTACGTAAAGCTGGCGGCGGGATTGAGCCTGGCGGGCGTGCATGGCGCGCTGGGACGCTGGCGGCGGGATTTCCTGCACGATCGAAACGCACGCACACAAAGGTTTTTCCGAATAGTAAATGAAGTGCCGACGCTGCTGATGGTGGTCGCGGTGGTGATGGTGGTGGTGCGGCCGTTCTGAAGCGGAGGCAGCGGCCGCGGCGGGCGGCGTTGCGACCGGAACGCCACATGGGGCGCGCCGCCGCGGGAGATTCCCGGCCGAACCTCTTGAAACATCGTGGGGCCCTCTTGAAACACCAGGCGGGCTGTGCCACGTCACGACCCGCAAGCGGTTTCTCCGCCCTGCGCCCTCCCCGGATTCCGGCGGCCTGCCTTGGTGCCGCGGACCATCTCTCACTGGGACGTTATCCGTCGCGTGTCGCGCGTTCGGGTTTGATGAGCCACCGGCACGTCCCCCATTTCATCATTTAGGGCCGTCCTACATGCATCTTGCCGAACTCAAGGCCAAATCCCCCGCCGACCTGCTCAGCTTTGCCGAATCCCTCCAGGTTGAAAATGCGTCGTCCTTGCGCAAGCAGGACATGATGTTCGCCATCCTGAAGAACCTGGCGGAAAGCGACCAGGCCATTCACAGCGACGGCACACTGGAAATATTGCCCGATGGGTTCGGCTTCCTGCGCAATCCGCAGAGCAACTACCTTCCCGGCCCCGACGATATCTATGTCAGCCCGAACCAGGTGCGCCGCCACGGATTGCGCACCGGCGATACGGTGGAAGGCCAGATCCGCGCGCCGAAGGACGGCGAGCGCTACTTCGCGCTGCTGAAAGTCGATGCGGTCAACTTCGAAAATCCCGAGGCGGTCAAGCACCGCATCAATTTCGACAATTTGACGCCGCTTTATCCCGACCGTCGGTTGAAGATGGAAATGGAGAATTTCCAGAGCGTCGCGAAGGGGCCGCAAAAGGATTTCACGCCGCGGGTGATCGATCTGGTGGCGCCGATCGGCATG
>JAATGE010000290.1 GCA_015654825.1 Rhodospirillales bacterium | reverse complement strand
ATGGCACCCGCCTGGCGGCGCCCCTTGGGCCGTGGTGGGGACGGCGCTTCTGGCGGGCCGCGGTGCTGCCGGCCGAATTGGCGCGGCAGCACGGCGGCGCGGTGCGGGTGGAGGTGCGGGACCCCAGTCCGGGGGCGATGACGGTTGCGGCCCCCATGCTGGCCACGCCACGCCCCGGCTGGTCGCGGCTGTTCTGAGGAAGGCCGGGGGCTCTGCCCCCTGGACCCCCGACGGCGTGCCGCCGCTGTCGTACGCGCTGCGCGGCGGGAGGCTTCTGTACGGTGTGGCGAGTCGTTGGATTTAGCGGCGCGCTCGGTGTCGATGCCAGTCTCGGAACAAACAAAATGGGGTCTGGGGCCTACTGGCCCCGTCGTGCGCAGCACGCCTTCGGCGTGACGGGTCCAGGGCAGAGCCCTGGACTTTCCTTTACCCTGCGCCAAGTTTCTCTTCCTCACAGATGATTTGGATCAGCGATTTTTCCTCGACCACAGGCGGAGCCGCTGGCAGCGGATCGTTGTCGGCGGCGTCGGTGGCGTGGCGAAAGAACAGGCGCATGACGTGGGCGACGGCGGCTTCCGACACGGCGCGCAGATCGGGTTCGAAATAATTTTCCGCATGCGGGCCGGTGACGATTTCGTAGGACGGAAAATAGGCGACAGCGTCATCGCGGGCGAGAATGCCGGCGGCGACGCGCAGGATGGATTTCGAAAGCGTGGTGGCCTGCAGCACGTGCGTGTCCTTGGCGGTCGCGGCGAGCGGCACCGGTGAGACGGTGAGAATCACCCGCGCATGCGGGTTGACGGTGCGCAGGTCGGCCAGGAAGGCGCGGAAATCCGCCACCACCTCGTCCACCGAAAAATCGTGGAAGCAATGTTGTTGCGCATCGAAAATGCCACCGACGGTGCCGGGGCAGACCGGATAGGCAGCACCGTCGGTGGTGTTGAGCCAGCATTCGGTGAGGCCAAGCGTGAAGACGAAAAAATCCATTTCGGCGAAGGCGCGGCGCGTGGCGGCAAAATGCTGGGCGCGGTCGGCATTGTATTCGGCGCGCGACGAAAACCCGCCGGGTTGGATGGCGGGTCGGAACGGATCGAGGAAGCTACCGTCCTGCTCCCAGATGTCGTCATGCGGGCGGAACGTGCCGTGTGCGCGGCGAAATAGCTGGTGCAGTTGGCGGGCCGTGTAGATGTTGCCCCAGCGCGCCGAATAGAGCCCGTACTGGTAGGTTTCGGCGACCGTCGGGGTCAGCGTCGGGTGGGCCTGTTCGGTCACCAGGTAGTTGAAACCGCGCCCGCGCAGGTGGCGGGCGATGTGCTGGGCGAAGCACGAGCCGGCGGTCACCACGCGGTCCGCGCGGGTCAGGCGGAACAGGAACTGCGCCACCGGATCGATGTCCGCCGCGGCGCGATGCGCCATGGCGCGGCGCCACAGGCGGTAGTCGGCGGCGCCGTCATAGGGGTGGCGGCTCATGATTTCGCGGCGCCGGCGGGGGCGGCTTTGCGCCGGCGCGCCTTCAGGCTAGGCGTGGCGCCGTGGTGTGGCATCTGAAGAACCCTTTTGCGCGGGCGGCGGCGCGCGAGCCGATCGTGTGCATCGGGCACAGCCACTCCGAGGTCGTCAAGGCGGCAGCGGAGGCGGCCGGCGCGGCCGTGGAAGTGTATAATTTCTGGGGCGTGAAGGACGCGCTGGTGACCGAGGACGGGGTAGTGCGGCTGGCGCCGTGGCTGGCGGCGCGCATGCGGGCGCCGGTGTTCTCGCTGGTCGGCGGGGCCGTGCACCACGATATCGGCATGCTGGAGCATCCCAGGCCGTACGACCTGGTGCTGCCGGAGCGGCCGGGCCTGCCGTTCGCGGAGGGCGCGGAAATGGTGCCGTACGGCGCCGTGCGGGCCAACATCCTGGAACGGCTGCAGCCCTATTTCGCCATCATGGACGCGGTGCGCGACGTGGTGCGGGGCCCGGTGTTTCAGCTGCAATCGCCGCCGATCTACGCCCAGGACGCGGTGCCGGACGACGATCCCGGCTGGAATTCGTATCACGGGCCGGGCAGGCGGATGAGCCCGGCCTGGCTGCGCTGGAAGCTATGGTGGGTGCAGTCCGAACTGATTGCCGGGCATTGCCGCAAGCGGGGCATCGAGTTCGTACCGGCTCCGGCGGAGGCGTTGGACGCGGAAGGCTTCCTGCGGCCCGGGCTGCAGGGCACGCCGGGCCACGCCAACGCCGCCTACGGGGCCATGCTGCTGAAGCAGCTAGCGTCGCGCGCGAAGCCCTAGCCCCAGTTTTATGGTTCGGAACAAAATAAACGGGGTCCGGGGACTTGTCCCCGGCGGGGTCCAGGGGCAGAGCCCCTGGCCTGTTACTTAGGAGCGTACGGGTGGAAGGCTGGGTAGACGGCTGGCAGGATGGCTGCGTAACCGGCTGGGCATGGAGCCCCGAAGCAAGGCTCGTCATCGAAGTGATGGCCGGCGACGAGGTGGTAGCGACCGGGATCGCGGACCGTTACCGCGGTGACCTGGTGCCGCTAGGCAAGGGCGACGGCCTGTGCGGCTTCAAGATCGGAGTGCCCGCCAGGGCGGAAGCGGCCGTGCTGCACGTGCGGGTGGCAAATGGCCCGGTGCTGCCCGGCGAGCGGCTGGTGCTGGATGCGGCGGCGCGGGCGGCCGAGGCGCCGACCGCGCTTCCGGTAGACATCAACGGCCCGGGCGGCCTTGTGGGGCTGGTGGAACGTTGCGGCCCCGACGTGCTGTCGGGCTGGGCGACGCGGGGCGATGCGCCTTGCGTGCAGACCGCGTTCGAAATCGTCGCCGATGGCGCGGTCGTGGGTTCGTTCACCGCCGATTGGTGGCGCGGCGATCTGGCGGAGGGGCGGCAGGGCGACGGGCGCTGGGGGTTCGCCGCGGCATTTCCGCCGTCGCTGCGCAACGGAACGTTGCGGGATTTCGACATAAGGCTGCCCGGCGGCGGGTCCGTGCTGGCGGCGCCGCTGCGCGTGGAATTTCCGGCGCACGAGCGGCCCGCGGTTCCGTTGCGCGGGCAGGACGAGGATGCCGGCCGCAGCACGCGGGTGCGTGCGCCGCGAAACGATGCGCCCGACGATGTCATGTTCTCCGTCGTCGTGGTGTTCTACGACATGCGGCGGGAGGCCGAGCGCACGCTGACGTCGCTGACGCGCGCCTATCAGCGCGGCATCGGCAATTTGCGCTACGAAGTGCTGTGCGTGGATAATGGTTCGCCGGAACCGCTGGAGGCCGAATGGGTCGCCGGGTTCGGGCCGGAATTCCGGCTGCTACGCCCGTCGGTCGTGTCGCCGTCGCCGGTGCTGGCAATCAACGAGGCAGCGCGCGCGGCGCAGGGACGCTATATTTGCGTCATGATCGACGGGGCGCATGTGCTGACCCCGGGCGTGCTGCGCGAGGTATGGGACGCGCTGGACGAGGCGCCGGAAGCGGTAGTTGGCCTAAGGCAATGGTTCGTCGGCGGCGATCAGCGCTGGCTGGCGCATGTCGGGTACCGCCGCGCGCAGGAGGATATATTATTCGACCGCATCCATTGGCCGCAGGACGGCTATGGATTGTTCAGCATCGGCGGGCCAGTCTACGAGAATGGCAATGCCTGGATGGGCAGCATGAACGAGTCGAATTTCCTGGTGGTGCCGCGGCCGGTCTGGCAACGGATCGGCGGCATGGATGAGCGGTTCGATACGCCGGGCGGGGGGTTTGCCAATCTGGATCTGTTTTCCCGCGCCGCGGCGGCATCGCCCGAGCCCGTGGTGGCGCTGGTCGGCGAGGCGAGCTTTCATCAGTTTCACGGCGGTACCACTACCAATGTGATCGACGATGAAAAGGACCGGCGCGTGCGGGCCTATCTGCAGACCTATGAGCAGATGACGCAACGCAGGTTCAGCGAAGTGGCCAACATGGATTTGCGGCTGCGCGGGCAGATCCATATCGATCGCGCGACACGCAGCCGCCAGCGGCCGCACTCGCCGGCGCGGCTGGGGGTCACCGACAAGGTGCGGCCGGCGGTGCTGCCGGTGCATTTCGACGACCAGGCCGTCGAGTATCTGGACGCGGTCTACGCGGAATCCGGGCTTGCCGCGGCCACCACCTGGCGTGGCGCAGGCGTGGGCGTGGCGCCGGCCGATCTGCTGGCGCTGCAGGACATCCTGTGTGCGCAACGGCCGGACGCTGTCGTCCTGGTGAACGCGGCGCCGGGTTTGGTGAAATTCGTGGCCGATCTGGCGCGCCTGCAGGCCACGCCGTGCCGCCTGGTGGCAGCCGGAACGACCGCTTCGGCGGGGGGCTTGCCGGAGGGCACGATCGTGGTGCAGGGGGCGGCCGGCGATGAAGCGGCGCGCGCGGCAGTAGCGCGGGCGTTAGGCACGGCGGAACGGGTGACGGTGCTGTTCGCCCCCGATGCGGGCGATCATTTGCCGCTGGCGGCGCTGCGCGGATATGCGGCACTGGTCAGCATCCGCGGCTACCTGGTGTTTCTCGGCACCGCGCTGGGACAGCCCTGGCTCGGGTATTCGATCAACTGGTACAAGAAAACCGTGGAAACGCTGGTGGCGGAGGGCCACTTCGCGGTTGACCTGTCGCGCACGCGGCAATTGGTGAGCCTGTGCCCGCACGGCTTCCTGCAGCGGATCGGGCCGGTGGTTTCGTTTTCACAAGATATCTTTTCGTGACGGGCGCGGAGTAGGGCGGGATCATGCATGCATTCTGGGAGCGCTTCATCCTCAAGTTGGTGATGGCGCTGATGCCGCGCCGGATCCTGGAGGTGGGCGCGGAGTTCGGCTGGAATACCGAGAGGCTGCTGGAATATTGCCGCGCCCACGCGGCGCATCTGGACGTGGTGGACCCGGCGCCGCACCCGGTGTTCCATGAGGTGCTCGCGAAATTCGGCGCGGAATACACGTATTTCCCGCTGAAAAGCCTGGATGCCCTGCCGCTGATCGCACCGTGCGACCTGGTGCTGCTCGACGGCGCTCATAACTGGTACACGGTTGATAACGAGCTCTCACTGATTTTCCT
>JAATGE010000639.1 GCA_015654825.1 Rhodospirillales bacterium | reverse complement strand
GACGCGGTAGCCGGATAGGATAACTATACCGCCGCCGAGCAATGACGGCGATGGTAGCCGGGAGCAGGGGGGGGCTCAGGAATTCGCGACGCACCGCGGCGGGCCGCCCGCATCGCGGGCTGCAGGTCCCGCTCCGCCTCGCTGCGCAACCGCGCCCCGGCCGCCGGCGCCGCCTCGGCGACGAAACCAGCCGGCACGACGCTCGGCCCCGCCTGCGCGTAGGTGAAGCCTGGCCCGGCCATCGCGGCGTGGTCCACCGCCATGCGCGACGCCCTCACCCCGCTCTCCAGCCGCTCCGCCAGGCGCTCGCCGCGCTCGCTGAGAAACGTCAGGTCGTCGCGCAGCCGCTGCGCCTGCTCGATCTGGCGCGCGATCAGCCGCCCGGCGCCTTCGGTTGCCGCCACCAGATGGGCGACGCCCTCCTCCGCCTGCCGCGTGCTGTCGTTGAAACCCGTCACCAAACCCTCCAGTACCGCCCGATCGCGTTTCAGCACGCCCAAAGCCCGTTCCAGCCGCATGGCGTGGTACAGCGTGGCCCCCAGCAACAGGACCAGCGCCCCCTCCACCAAAAACTGCGCACCACCCATCCTGCACCCTCCGGGTTATCGAACCGTCACCGCTCGCCGCCCGGACTGCGCCGCATCGGCGTGTCGATCCGCACCGCCACCCGGTTCTTCCGCCGCCCGACATGCCCATCGAACAGATGCACGCTGCCGCACCGCACCTGCACTGCCCCCCCGGCAACCGCGTTGAGCACGATGCGCTGCCCGACCTGCAGGTCGACCACGTCCGACAGCCGCATCGGCTGCTCGTCGAGCACCACCTCCAGCGCGATTTCCGTGTTCCACAATTCCTCCGCCAGATGCGTCTCCCAGATCGAATCGCGGCCGAACTTTTCCCCCATGAATTGTTGCAGCAGCAATTCGCGCACCGGCTCCAGAGTCGCGTACGGCAGCAGCAGCTCCATGCGTCCGCCACGATCCTCCATGTCGATCCGGAGCCGCCCAAGCACCACCGCGTTGGAAAGCCGGCTGATCGTGGCAAACCGGGGATTGACCTCCAACCTCTCGAACCGGAACGTCACCGGACACAGCGGATCGAAGCTCGCGGAAAGATCGGCCAGCACCACGTGGACCAGCCGCTCCACCAGGTTGCGCTCGATTGTCGTGTACGGCCGCCCCTCGATGCGCATCGCGGCGGTGCCGCGCCGCCCGCCCAGCAACACGTCGACAATCGAATAAATCATTGCCGAATCGATTACCATCAGCCCGTAATTGTCCCACTCGTCCGCCTTGAACACCGCCAGCATCGCCGGCAACGGAATGGAATTCAGATAATCGCCGAACCTCAGCGAGAGGATGTTGTCAATCGAGACTTCCACGTTGTCGCTGGTGAAATTTCGCAGGCTGGTCGACATGATGCGCACCAGACGGTCGAACACGATTTCCAGCATCGGCAGGCGTTCGTAGCTGACCAGCCCGCTGGAAATGATGCGCTGAATGCCGCTTGCCTGCTCGGCGCCGGAGGGCCCTTCGTCGAACCCCATCAGGCTGTCGATTTCCGCCTGGTTCAGCACCCGGGCCGGCTGCGCGGGCGTCGCCTCCTCGAGTTCTTCGCCCCAGGCCGCGGCCATGTCCTCTTCTTCGGTGCCCATCACAAGGCAACAGAAGCCGAGTTGATGCGGTGAGCCACCCCACCAGGCCCGCGCAATGAATAGGCCAACACAGCACACTTCACTGGATGATCAGCTCCTCGAACAGCACGTTCTGGATGTGCGCCGGTGCCACCGCTACCGCGGCGCGGCCGATCAATTCCTCGCGCAGCCGGTAACTGCCCTCGGAGCCGCGTAATTCTTCCGGCCGCATGTCGCGCAAATAGGTCTGGAACAGATCGAGGATGCGCGGCATCGCCGCCGTCACCGGCGCCACATCCTCCGCCCCGCCCAGTTCCAGTTTCGCGTGCAGCTTCAGATAGCTCTGCCGGCGCCCCGGAACGTTCAAATTCGTAATGATTTCCGGCACGTCGAGATACACGGGGGCCCCGGTTTTCTTCGGCGCCGACGCGGCCGTAGCCGGCTTCGCCTTCATGCCCAGCAACCCCGGCAGCACGCCGGAAAACCATAATCCCGCGCCGACCGCGACCAGCACCACGGGCACCGCCAGCAGCAGTTTCTTCTTTCCCCCTTTCTTCGCCGGGGGCGCCTCCTCCGCCTCTGGCACCGCCACCTTGGTTCCGCTCATCATCCACCCATGCGCCAGGGCGGCAGCTTCGCAAGTTCCGGTTAACGATCCTTATTCAACGCGGGGCGAGGTGAAAGGCCAGGGCTCTGCCCTGGACCCGCTGGGGCCAGTAGGCCCCAGACCCCATTTTATCTGTTCCGAGACTGGCATCGGTTGCGAGCGCGCCGCTAAATCCAGACTCTCGCTAGACCGTACAGAAGACTCCCGCCGCGCAGCGCTAACGACAGCGGCGGCACG
>JAATGE010000498.1 GCA_015654825.1 Rhodospirillales bacterium | reverse complement strand
CCAGTTTCGTCCGGGTCTTCGCCGCCCAGCGCTTCAAAGTGGCCTACGCGTTCGCCGGCACTCACAATAACGAGCCGCTGCGCACCATCGTCCAGCACACCATGGACGATTTCGCCCCCGCAACCTGCCCGGCAATCACCAAGCTCTACGTCGCACTACCCCTGCCGGCACCCCCCACCGGCATGCGCTGGCGCATCACGATCGGCAACGCGCGCTACCTCGTCTTCGGTGCCGACATGATCCTGCGCGACCGTATCCATCTCGGCGCGTGCTACCAATCGTTCCTCGCGACGCTGGGCCAGCACTCCCGCCGCAATCTGCGCAAAGTACGCCAGCACGCCGCCGACGCCGCCCTCACGCACCAGGTGCAGCCGCTTCTCGCCGCGCCCTCCCGCACCCTGCGGTCGCTGGTCGCGCGCAATCACCCGATCGCGTTCGGCCCCCGCACGGTCGATTCGATCTATCGCCTGCTGGCCGACCACCCGCGCGGCTTTCATTCCATCCTGCGATTGCCCGCCGGCGAAGCGATCAGTTGCTGCTCCGGCTTCATCGAGGGCGATACGGCCTTCATTCTCTACCAGATGAACAACGGCGACTACCTGCGGCACAATCCATCCCTGACCAACCGCGCCTTCCTGATCGAGGCACTGATTGCCGACGGCATTCGCGACCTGGTGTTCATCAATGGGTGCCGCGGCGTGCTGCAACACGCCTGCCAGACCGAACACGGCGCGAAAATCTGGGTCATAAAGCGCTCGTTCGCCAGCCTCGTCTGCGCCGCCCTGCTCCTCACCCAATTCCGCCGCGCGGACATCGCACCCAAAATGCGCAGCGTCCTCGAGCATCTGTTGCGCTCGGACAAGCGAGAAAAGCAGGCAAGCCAAGGGCCTGCGCCATAAGCGCGAAATCGAGGAGTTGATTTTTAATGGCTTCGCCGACCAGGGGGCTCTGCCCCCTGGACCCAAGACGGCGTGCAGCCGCCGTCGTACGCGCTGCGCGGCGGGAGTCTTCCGTACGCTCTCGCGAGACGTGAATGTAGCGGCGCGCTCGCCGCCGATGCCAATCTCGGAACAGAGGAAATGGGGTTTGGGGCCTAAGGCCCTAACGGGGTCCAGGGGCAGAGCCCCTGGCCTTTTCTGTTGCTACTAGGGCTCGAACGGAATGACAGGAAGGCGCGATTCGAGCCAGCGTGACACGCGGGGTTTGAGCCCCAGGGCGCGTTGCTCGATCAGGAACCACGAGGCGGTAGCGAGGGCGATGCTCATGCACAGCGCCACGATATAGGAAATCGGGCGGCCGTGCGGAACGAACTTGAACCAGGACTGGGCAAGTTGCGTCATGGGGTAGGCGTAGATGTAGAAGCCGTAGGAAATATCGGCGCCGCTGAGCAGGTATCGATCGAGCCTTGCGTAACGGCCGACATAGACCGCGGCGAGTGCCAGAAAGACATGCCACGCAATAAAGCGAAAAGCGTCGCTGTGCCAGCAAAGCGCGATGAGCAGGGTGGCGGCAAGGAGGCAGCGGCCAAGGAATTGCCGGTCCATCCAGCATGTAAGGACCCCGATGCCGAAGACCGCGGCGAATTCGAACAGGTAATATTTGCTGTAGTACGACATGAGGCCGATGGCCAGGGCGCGATCGGGTGGAAAGAACGCATCGATCGGCAACCCGACAAGGGCCACGATTGCGCCCCATCGTACCGTGCGGGGGCCTATCAGGGAAGCCGCCGCGAGCCAGCCATAACAGAGCACCTCGTAACGAAGCGTCCACAGCGAGCCGTCCACGTCGGGAAAGCGGCGGCCGGCGAAAACTCCCGGCAATGTGTCGCGACTGGTATTTATCCAAATCGCCGCATTGTTCAGGAAGTTCCACGTATCCGGATGGGTGGCGTACGCGCCAGGCGGCAGGGTGGTTACGACGGCGCCAATGACAATGAGCAGAAGCGTGCAGACGATCAGGGCGGGCTCGATGCGCAGGAAACGTGAGATCAGAAAGTCGGCCGTACTGCGCTCCAAGGCGCTAGGGCCGACGAGCGAGCCGCTGATGGCGAAAAAGACCAGAACACCCTCCGCGCCGTACGTGGAGCCGTAAGTCCAGGGCAGCGAAGGTTCCATGTCGCCCCGCAGCGCGAAAAAATGGCTGTGGAAGACAAGAAAAGCAGCGAGCAGGCGGAGCACGGTAAAGCCGTCGCCGCGGGGGCGGGCCGCGCGCACGGGTGGGGTCTGAGTTTCGGCACCGCTCGTTTGCATGGGGCTGCGTGCGCTCTCGCTGTGTGGCCTTGACGTAGGAGCATGGCAACGGCGCCGCGGCAAGTTGGCCCGATTATCCACGTGCCCGCAAGTTAGCCCCGCGCCAGCAAACCGGGTATCGAAGCCGGCGCCCTCATTTCGGTACCCCTTCTTTCCGGGCAGTATTTGGCACCAGTTTCCCCTCGTCGGTAAACCGGTAATTAGCCTCGGCCGGCGGCACCGCCTGCCCGCGCTTCGGGATTATCAACAGGAAATAGCGATACTGCGTCAGCGGCCAGATCCATGGCGGCATGACCCAGCCGGGAACCACGGTATCCGCAATCCGAGCCGTCGGCCCGGTCCGCCTGATGGCGTCCTTCACGTTCTGCACAAACGCTTCATTTCGCTTTGCGCGGTCCCACACATAGGCCACGCGCGCGTCCGCATCCAGCCAGAAAATGCAGCACACGGCCGTCAGCGCCGCGATCACGCCAAACTGCCGGGGCGCCGGCCGGCGAGCGGCGGAGCCCGGGTCACTGGTGAAGGACGCCAGTAAATAAGCAACGAAAAAGCATAATATGTCCGCGTAATAGCGCGGCGTTTCGGCCGATTGGAGGTGATAGGTCATGGCGCGGTTCATCGCGATGGCCGCGATTGTGGTAATGAAATAAACCGCGAAGCTGATCCAGAGCGTCGCTGTCCGGCGATTGCGCACAACCGCCGCGGCAACAATGCCCAGGGCGAGCACATTCGCAAGCACGACCCGGCCTGTGAACGGATGATCCAGCCCGAGCACACCCGTCAAAAATCCGGTATTCCAGCCCACCCAGATATATTGCAGCGTCAATACCAGGCCGGACAGCGGCACGCCGCTGCGGTAATTGCCCAGCACATCGGCAACCATGTAGAGAATGCCGATAACAGCGATCAGGCTGATGTCCCGCAATGCGCGCAGCATCGCATCGCGCGGCCGCACGCCGGGCACCGTGAATGCAAACCAGCGCACCCCAAACAAAAGCGCCGCCAGAAACAACCCTTTGGGAAAAAGAAACAGACCGGTCGTGTATAGAATACTACCCGATAGATAGCGCGAAAACGTCAGCTTGCCCGGGACCGCAAATACGTAGATCGCCGCCAGGCCCGCCAGGCCCTCGCCCAAAACCTGCAACGCCGCGCTATACCACTGATACGGCGTCCCAAAGATCGGCGATACCGCAATGATGGCCAACGCGGGTATAAGAATGGCCTGATGCACGCCCCGCTTTTTGCCAAATCGTGCGCTGAGCAGAATAACCGCCCATTGGAACAGCACCAGCATGGCGCGGAACGGCCAAAACACCACCCCGAACAGCTTCAAATATAGCCAATGCACGACGCCGTAAAAAGGAATCAGCTCGCCGATCCAATTGCGCTCGAGCAGTTCCCAATGCAAACCAAGTTGGCGCGTGGCGATAAAGTTCAGGAAGTCGTCCGAAAAGAAATAGTAATTCCGCGTCTCGTAGATGATCCGGGTCGCCGAAACGACCATCAATAGGAGGGTTGTCCAAAGCAGTGGCCGGTACTGATCAAGCCCCCAGCTTCGCACTATCTGTGGTACAGCAACGGCCATCGTCGTCCCCGACTATCGCGGAAGAATTTCATTGCGTTCGCCATCCAGGCCGAACCGCCGATGGCCTGCCCGGACCGGCATTTCCCGGATTTACACGGCCGCGCGGGCAGCCTTCGTTCCGCGCGATCTACACCAGCGAT
>JAATGE010000455.1 GCA_015654825.1 Rhodospirillales bacterium | reverse complement strand
TGGGCGGCCTCGGCCAGCCGCGCCTTGGCCTGGCGCGCGGCCTCCTGCTGCGCGCGGGCTTGTTGCGCGACCCGTGCGTCCTGCGCGGCCTGTGCCTGCTGCGTCGCCTGCGCCTGTTCCGCTTCCTGGGCATCCTCCGCGGCCTTGGCGTCCAGCGCCGCCTTGGCCTGTTGCGCGCGGCGCTTTTCGTCGGCCTGCTGCTGCGCCCGCATGGCGGCCGCCTGCTGCACCGCGGCCGCCTCCCGGGCCGTCTCCCACTTGGCCGTCGCCTCATGCGCCGCCCGGTCGTCGGATTGCGTTACGCCTGGTTGCGACACGCTGGGCGCGGGCTGGATCATGGCGACCCGCATCGCGGAGGCCCGCTCCCCCGGCCGCAGCGCGGCCGCGAAAGCGTTGCCGCCCGCCGGCGCGCTTGTGCGATTGCTCGCCGCGGACATCGTCGGCGCGGCGAGCGGCGCGACCGCGGCAGGCGAGGCTTCCGACGCTCCCGCCGCCGTAACGACGTGGGGCGCCGTTTCCGCCGGCGCCGAGTGATGCCCGAACATCGCCCCGACCACGAACAGGGCACCGCCGGTCAGCGCCAGGCCGCCGCCGGCAATCGCCGCGGCGCGCATGCTGGAAGCCGCGGTCGGCCGATCCGACAACGGCTTGCCGCATTGCGGGCACAGAAACCTGGCGTCCGTAGGCAGTTTCACGTCCTGCCGCGAACTGGCGAACGAGCAATAAAGGACGTTGGTGCAGAGACCGACGCGGAAACCCATGGTGAGACCTTATCCCCAGCAGGTTCCGGCGCGGCCGCGCGCGCGCCGGGAAGTTGGGCGACCGGCGGGAGCCGCCGGCAGATCGACGCGCAGGCTCGCGGAAGCCTTTGCCGCATGACGCGCGATACGCGTCCGAGCGACGGCGGCGCCGCGGGCGGCGGTCGCGCCGCACGCCACGGTTGCGCAATTCGTCGGGAAACTTCGCATCATGGCGACCAAGGTATTATAAAAATATGTGCTCCGCCAGCAGTTTTTCACATTAAAGTCACATTGAGATCGATTGTTGGTTCTATTTCCGATAATTGTCTTAAATAGTAGATATTGCCTCATTATCAGTCCATGACGCGCCTAATCCGACGCCATTCCGCCTGTGTCGCCGAGCAAACGCCGTGCAACAGTGCCGCTCGGCGCAAGATTGCTACAATTTGCGCTCGAACCAGTGGCGCCAAACGGGAGATCACCGTGTCGCGGCAGCTGACGTCATTGCGAGTCGCCGTGCTCATCGCGCTGTGCTGGTGCGGTGCCGCCAAGGCAGCGCCGGAAGTCTGCCCCGATGCGCCACCTTCCCCGCCGGCCGCCGCGCAATCGGAACGGCTCGGTGCGCTGGCCGGCTCAGAGGCCGCCAAGGCGATCATGAAGGATATGTTCGCGGCCGACATGCGCCTGCCCAAGCCGCCGGTCGGCGACGTCGCGTCGCTCTGCCACTACCGCGACGAAAACGCGGAACTGCGCGCCAGCCACCGCCACGTGCGGATGGTGTTCATCGGCGATTCCATTACTGAACTGTGGGGCAGGGCGAACCCGGCGCTGTTCGCCAACGGCTTCGTCAATCGCGGCATCGGCGGCCAGACTACCTGGCAAATGCTGGTGCGCTTCCGCCAGGATGTCATCGAACTGAACCCGCCCGTCGTGCACATCCTCGGCGGCACCAACGACCTGGTCGGGCTGCGCGGCAGCTTCACGCTGGCGGAGATCGAAGGCAACATAGCAACGATGGTGGAACTGGCGCTGGCGCATCACATCGCGGTGGTGCTCGGCGCGGTGCCGCCAATGGGCCCTCCCTGGGATACTCCCGGGCTGCGCGCGCAAGTGCGGGCGCTGAACGCATGGCTCGCGGAAACCGCGCAACGCGATCGGCTGGGATTCGCGGATTATTTCGCGGTGCTGGTGGATTCGGCCGGCGTGCTCGATCCCGAGCTGTCGCTCGACTCGCTGCATCCGAACCGTTGGGGCTTCCAGGAAATGGAAGCCCTGATGCGCTACGCCCTGTCGGACGTGGAAGCCAAGCCCTCGGATCGGAAGGCGGGGGCGCCGACGCGAAGGCACTAGAACGAAATCGATGAGTTGATTTTTGGTGGCTTCGCCGACCGGGGGCTCTGCCCCCTGGACCCAAGACGGCGTGCCGCCGCTGTCGTA
>JAATGE010000186.1 GCA_015654825.1 Rhodospirillales bacterium | reverse complement strand
GGGCGGCCAAACGACGCCGTCGCCAAAGGCCATCGACTTCACACCGGGCGAAATGCTGGGCGACGTGACCGGGGCACTGGGCCTGCGCCGCTTCCTCGAGAAAGCGGGCCACACGCTCGTCGTAACGTCCGACAAGGAGGGGGAGAGCTCAGTTCTCGACCGCGAACTGCACGATGCGGAAATTGTGATTTCGCAGCCTTTCTGGCCGGCCTACATGACGGCCGAGCGCATCGCGAAAGCGCCGAAATTGAAACTCATCATCACCGCCGGGATCGGCTCCGATCATACCGACCTGGAAGCAGCGAACGCGCACGGCATCACCGTCGCCGAAGTGACTTACTCGAACAGCATCAGCGTGTCCGAGCACGTCGTCATGATGATTTTGAGTCTTGTGCGGAACTATATCCCGTCGCATGACTGGGCCCGCAACGGCGGCTGGAACATCGCCGATTGCGTCGAGCGCGCCTACGATCTCGAGGGCATGCAAGTCGGCACGGTCGCGGCCGGGCGCATCGGGCTAGCAGTATTGCGGCGCCTGAAACCGTTCGATGTGGGCTTACATTACACCGACCGCCATCGTTTGCCCGATACGATCGAGCAGGAACTCGGGCTGACATGGCATCCCACCGCCGAACATTTGGCGCGGGTTTGCGACGTCGTCACGATCAACGCACCGTTGCATCCGGAAACGCTTAATCTGTTCAATGCCGACATGCTCTCGAAGATGAAGCGCGGCGCTTACATCGTGAACACCGCGCGCGGCCTGATCGTCGATCGCGACGCCATCGTTGCCGCGCTGGAAAGTGGCCAGCTTGCCGGTTATGCGGGCGACGTCTGGTATCCGCAGCCGGCACCCGCGGATCACCCGTGGCGGACGATGCCGCATAACGGCATGACGCCACATGTTTCGGGCACCAGTCTGTCGGCGCAGGCGCGTTATGCGGCGGGCACGCGGGAAATTCTCGAGTGCTATTTTGATGGCCGGCCGATTCGCGACGAGTACCTGATCGTGAAGGGCGGCAAGCTCGCAGGTGCCGGCGCGCATAGTTACAGCGTCGCGTGACAATACGGCCCTGATTGCTGGCGCTTCCGGCAATCAGGGCCGTTGGTACGGGGCACCGTCCGGACTGGTCGGAGGCGCAAATCCAATTCAAGAAAGAACCGGAAAAAGCACTTCTTTTTGAAAAAAGAAGCAAAAACTTTGGTTAATTGTTGCTGGTTCGATTGTCGCGGGATTCGTCTCCAGGCGTTTCAAGCGCGACTGGGCCAACGTCGTATTTCAACCGCGGTACGCGGGCAGCGCCGCGTACATCACTCGCACGGAACGCAGCGCCAACTGGTAGCCGTCGACTGAGAAATTCAGGATCACCTGGCGCCGGTTACCGAGCGACGCGAACAGCGTCAGCTCATGCGCCACCGACAGCCGTTGGGCGAAACGATTGGCGTCGCCCAGCCGCAACCGCGTCGCGTGCGCCGTGGAAGCATCCTGTGCAGGGAACGATTCCGGATCGGTCTGGTCGAACGACGCGCGAACCTGGCAGGCACCGGTGCGGCAATGCGAAAGATGTCGCGCGAACGATACCAGAACGCTGTTGCCGGTGCGCGGGCTGGAGGTGATTTCGAGGTTGCCGGTGGTGGCTTCCGCTGGGGCCGCGTCGCCGTACACCGCCGCCAGGGTGTTGCTGGCCAGCTTGGCAAACCGCACGATATCCGTCGCGCCGTGGCCGATGGCGTCGGCATAGACCCAGCCTTCCTTGCCGATATTCCGGCGCGGCGCGGCCGCGGAGGCAGCCACAAGCTGCGTTGCCTGGGTGGTGCGCGCCTCCGATGGGTGGGGCTGCAGAGCGAAATAGCCGCCCACGACGCACTCGGTCCACAGCATCAAGGCCAGGCAGGCCTTCAGGTCATGGCGGCGTTGGCAGGCGCGGCAGCGCTGGCCGTCGCGATCCCGTGCCTGCCCGCACGATACGCAGCGGACGCATCTCGGGTCCGCGGACGGGCCATATTTGGTGAGAGCGCGCGCCAAGATTGACCAAATGCCTCCGGTTAACGCTTCTATAACCTATTCATGTTCGGGAGTATACAAATTTATGGTAAACTCCTGCCGCTCGGCAATTCACAATGGACGATGTCTCACCTAAAGCGTGTTGTCTCATGCCGCGCGCATCTGCGCGTGTTACGAAACCCCGTCGCGGCGGCGATCGGCGCGCCGCGTCAGGCCGGCGCTGCGATTTCCGAAAGCCCGCCCAAATAGGGGCGCAGCGCCTGCGGCACCGCGATGCCGCCCGAAGCAGTCTGAAAATTCTCGATGACCGCGATCAGCGCCCGGCCCACCGCCACGCCGCTGCCGTTCAACGTGTGGACCGGCGCGACGGCCTTGCCGTCCGGGCCGCCACGGAAGCGTGCGTTCATGCGGCGCGCCTGGAACGCACGCGTGTTGCTGCACGAGCTGATTTCGCGGAACGCACCCTGCCCCGGCAGCCACACCTCGATGTCGAACGTCTTGGCCGCGCCGAAGCCGGTATCGCCGCTGCAGAGCAGCATGCGCCGGTAGGGTACGCCCAGGCGCTCCAGCACCTGCTCGGCACAGCGCGTCATGCGTTCATGTTCCGCATCGCTGGCATCCGGGTGCGCGATGCTGACCAGTTCCACCTTGCGAAACTGGTGCTGCCGCAACATGCCGGCGGTATCGCGGCCGGCGGCCCCCGCCTCGCTCCGAAAACAGTCGGTAAGCGCCGTGAGGCGCCAGGGCAGCGATTTTTCCGGCAGGATCTCGCCGGCGGCGAGGTTGGTCAGCGGCACCTCCGCGGTCGGGATCAGCCACCTGCCATCGGTCGTGCGGAACAGGTCCTCGGCGAATTTCGGCAACTGGTTGGTGCCGAACACGGCCGCATCATTGACCAGCGAGGGCACGGAGCACTCGGTGTAGCCGTGTTCGCCGGTGTGCAGGTCGAGCATGAACTGCCCGAGCGCGCGTTCCAGGCGGGCAAGCGGTCCGCGGAGCACGGAGAAACGCGCGCCCGCGAGTTTCGCCGCGGCGGCGAAGTCCATCATGCCGAGCGCCTCGCCGATTTCGAAATGCTGTCGTGGCGCGAAATCGAACACCGGCGGCGCGCCCCACCGCTGTACTTCCGCGTTCGCGGTCTCGTCGGCGCCGTCCGGCACATCCGCGTCGAGCACATTGGGCAATGCGGCGAGCATCGTGTGCAATCTTGCGTCCAGGCCGGCGGCAGTCTGCTCCAGCGCTTCCATTTCGCCGCGCAGCGCGGTTGCTTCGGCCTCCAGCGCGGCGGTGTCGGCGCCAGCTCGCTTGCCCTGGCCAACCTCGCGC
This sequence comes from Rhodospirillales bacterium, assembly GCA_015654825.1. GTDB lineage: Bacteria > Pseudomonadota > Alphaproteobacteria > Acetobacterales > Acetobacteraceae > CAJCIS01. The sequence continues at coordinate 1,702 of JAATGE010000186.1, read as the reverse complement.
GCAAGCTGGTTGCGCCGGGCCTGGCGCTCCTGTTGCGCGGTCAGGGCGCCGCGCCGCTCGGCGTCCAGCGCCAGGATCGCGTCTGCCACGGGGGCTAGCCCGCGCCGCGCCATGGCCGCGTCGAAGCCCGCGCCGTCGGCGCGGATAGTGCGTATGTCGTGCATCAGATTTCTACCGGTTTGGGTTCCACCATCCGGGCGGCGAGCACGGAGATTTCGTACAGGCCGACCAGTGGCACCGCGAGGCTGCACATGCTGATGGCATCGGGCGGCGTCAGCACGGCCGCCAGCAGGAAGCAGCCGACATAGGCGTAGCGGCGGTATTTCCGCAACGTCGCGGAAGTCAGCAGACCGGCGCGCGCGCACAGGCTGAACAGCACCGGCATTTCGAACGCGATGCCAAACGCCATGATCAGCTTCATGACGAGGGACAAATATTCGCTGACCTTGGGAAGCAGTTCGATTTGCGCGGTACCGTTGCCGCCGCGCTGTTCGAAGCCCGCGAAAAACGTCCAGGCCAGCGGTATGACGAGGAAATACGCCAGCGCCGCGCCGAGCAGGAACAGCACCGGGGTCGCGATCAGGAACGGCAGGAACGCCCGCTTTTCGCTGCGGTACAGGCCGGGCGCGACGAATTTCCAGATCTGCGTGGAAACCACGGGAAAGCTCAGGAACCCGGCGCCGAACAACGCGACTTTAATGTACGTAATAAATGCTTCGTGCAGCTCGGTATAGATCAGCCGCGGCTGGTCACCCTTCAAGGCCTGCACGCGCGCCAGCGGCGCCGCCAGTATCTGATAGATCGGCTTGGAATAAATGTAGCACAGCACGAAACACCCGGCGAAGGCCGCGAACGACCACAGCAGGCGGCGGCGCAGCTCCACCAGGTGCTCGAGCAGCGGCATCGGCTTGTCGTCGATCTGATCCGCACCCGGATCGTTCACGTCGAGCGGTGCCATTTTCTAGTGCTCGCCCGAAGCGGTCGTAGTCCGAACCGGCTCCGGCGGAGAGAGATTGGGGGGCAGGAAGTCGGGCGCTGCCCGCACCGGCTGCACCGGCGCCGCCGCGACCGCGAGGGGCGGCACCGTGGATGGCGGGATGAAGTCGGGAGCCGGGCCCGCCGGTCGCGGCACGCTGCGCGGTGCCGGGTTGCCCGGCGGCACCGGATGGCTGGCGAACGGGTCGGCGAAGGCCCGGCCGACGCTGCCGTCCGGATCCACCATGGTGTTAATCGCGCTCTTCAGGTTCATGCCGCGCAGGTCGCGGAACGTGGATTGCACGTCGCCGAGGTCGGCCTCGCGCATCATGTCGTCCACATGGTGCTGAAACTCGCCCGCCATCCGGCGCATCTTCTTCAGCACCCGGGTGATGGCGCGAATGGCGATCGGCAGGTCCTTGGGCCCGATCAGCACCAGCGCCACCAGGCCGATCACCATGATCTCGGACCACGAAAAGTCGAACATCCTAGCTTAGCATCCTCCTAGCGCCCGCTCCGTATAGCGCCTCGGCGCGGTGGTAAGAAGGCCAGGGCTTCTGCCCTGGACCCGCTGGGGACAAGTCCCCAGACCCCATGGATAAGGAATCGTTAGCGGAAACGGCGAAGCCAGAAAAATCCATGACATTTACAGGCTTCGCCCAGAAGCCAAGGAGAAGCCGCGCAGCGCTAATGCGGTCTGGGGCCTACTGGCCCCAGCGGGGTCCAG
>JAATGE010000531.1 GCA_015654825.1 Rhodospirillales bacterium | reverse complement strand
TTGCCCACAGCTGAAGACGGACTGGCAAAAAATCACAAACTCAGAGCCCTGGCCTTCCTCCTACACTGAAAAATACTTAGCCTTAGGATTAAGCACCACGATCGCGCTAGTGGATTGCTCCGGATGCAACTGCCATTCGTCGGACAGCGACACGCCGATCCGCTCCGCATCCAAAAGTTTCAAGAGCTGTTCCTGATCCTCCAGCTTAGGACAGGCGGGATAACCAAAACTATAGCGCGAACCACGGTAGCTTTGCGACAGCATTTTCTCCAGGTCGCGGTCGTCCTCGGCGGCGAAACCCAACTCGGCGCGAATACGTTTGTGCACGTACTCGGCCATGGCTTCGGCCATTTCCACCGACAGGCCGTGCAGGTACAGGTAATCCTGGTAGCGGTTTTCCTCGAACCAGGCGCGGGCGACGTCGCTGGCTTTCTGGCCGACGGTGACGACCTGCAGGCCGATGACGTCGCGTTCGTCGTCTTCGACGTCGCGGAAGAAGTCGGCGATGCACTCGCCGTCCTCGCGCGGCTGGCGCGGCAGGCCGAAGCGCGCCACTTCCGTGGTGCCGTCCGGTTCGTAGAGGATCAGGTCGTTGCCCTGGCCGGCGGCTTTCCAGTAGCCGTAGATCGCCTGTGGACGCAGGATGTTCTCGGCCTCGCACAGCGCCAGCATGCGCTTCATGACCGGGCGCAATTCCTGCTTGGCCCAGCCGATGAAATCATCCAGCGTGCGGCCCTGTTTGCGAAAACCCCACTGAAACTGGTACAGGCTGCGTTCGTTGATGAACGGCACTACCGCTTTTGGGGATGCCTCCAGCACGCGCGCGCCCCAGAATGGCGGGTTGGGGACCGGAACATCCTGGGTCAGGCCGCGGCGACGCTGCTGCACCTGCTTTACGTCCACGGGCTGGAAGGCGCGCTCATCCGCACGGCCCAGCACGCGCTGGGTGTTCCGCGCCTTGCCGGAACGTTTTGCCTGAATGGCACTGAGGAAATCGTCGAACCCGTTGCCGGTGACACGGTCCATCAGATGCAGGCCGTCGAACGCATCCTTGGCGTAGGCGACGCGGCCGCAGGCATAGGCGCGCACGCAATCATCCTCGACGTAGTTGCGTGTCAGTGCGGCGCCGCCGAGCAGCACGGGGATTTCCAGTCCCTGGCGCGACATCTCCTCCAGATTCTCGCGCATCACGACGGTGGATTTTACCAGCAGGCCGGACATGCCGATGGCGTGCGCGTGATTGTCGTGCGCCGCGGTCAGCATGTCGGCGAGCTTTACCTTGATGCCGAGATTGACGACGCGGTAGCCGTTGTTGGTCAGGATGATATCGACGAGGTTTTTCCCGATGTCGTGCACGTCGCCTTTTACCGTGGCAAGCACGATGGTACCTTTTTCCTGGCCGGCGACGCGCTCCATGAACGGTTCCAGGTAGGCCACCGACGCCTTCATTGTCTCGGCACTTTGCAGCACGAACGGCAATTGCATCTTGCCGGCGCCGAACAGGTCGCCGACGATCTTCATGCCGCCGAGCAGAATGTTGTTGATGATGTCGAGCGGCGAGTGGGTTTGCAGTGCCTGGGCGAGTTCGTCTTCCAGGCCCTTGCGGTCGCCGTCGACGATACGGTCGCGCAAGCGGCCTTCGACGGGTTCCGCGCGTGCTTTCTTCGTCGATTCGGCGGCCTTGCGGTCGGCGAAAATCTCCAGCATGCGCTGCAGCGGATCATAGGTTTCGGTGCGGCGATCGAAGATCAGGTCTTCGGCGACCTGCACTTCCTCCGGCGCGATCAAATGCAGCGGACGGATCTTGCTGACGTGGACGATGGCGCCGGTCATGCCGGCGCGCACGGCGTGATCGAGAAACACGCTGTTCAGCACGGCACGCGCGGCGGGGTTCAGGCCAAAACTGACGTTGGAGAGGCCGAGGATGATTTGCACGTCGGGGAATTTTTCGCGGATCAGGCGAATGCCGTCGAGCGTCCATTCCGCCAGTTTTCGATCGTCCTCGCTGCCGGTGGCGATCGTGAACGTCAGCGGGTCGATCAGCAGATCGCTTTGCGGCAGGCCGTATTTCTCGCATGCGAACGCTACCAGGCGTTCCGCGACGGCGAGTTTGCGGTCGGCGGTCTTGGCCATGCCCTGTTCGTCGATGGTCAGCGCGATGACCGCGGTGCCGAAGCGGCGCGACAGTATCATGCGGTCGGCCGCGGCCTGCTCGCCATCCTCGAAATTGATCGAGTTGATGATCGGCTTGCCGCCATGCAGTTTTAGTCCCGCCTCAAGCACCTGAAGTTCGGTACTGTCGATCACCAGCGGCGCATTCACTGAACTAGTGAAGCGGGTAATAACCTCGTTCATCTCGAAAACTTCGTCGCGGCCGACGAAGGCGGTGCAGATATCGAGCGCGTTGGAGCCCTCGGCGATCTGCTCGCGGCCCATCGAGACGCAGCCGTCCCAATCGGCTTTTTCCTGCAGCTCGCGCCATTTTTTCGAACCGTTGGCGTTGCAGCGCTCGCCGATGCCGAAAAAGCTGTTTTCCTGGCGCAGCGGCACCTGGCCGTACAGGCTCGCCACCGACGGCATCCAGACAACGTGGCGCTCGACCGGGGCCGGGCGGAAGCCGCCGTGGCGGCGCAGCATGGCGTCCAGCGCGGCGATATGGGACGTATCGGTGCCGCAGCATCCGCCGATCAGATTGACGCCGTCTTCCACGACGAACCGCTCGACCCAGGTCGCCATGTCGGCGGCACCGAGCGGATAGCGGGTTTTGCCGTCGACCAGCTCCGGCAGGCCGGCATTCGGCTGTACGCTGAGCAGGCCGGGAAAATTGCGCGACAGCCAGCGCACGTGCTCGGCCATTTCCTGCGGGCCGGTGGCGCAATTGAGGCCCATCAGCGGAATGTCCAGCGCCTGCACGACCGTCGCGGCGGCGGCGATATCCGGCCCGACCAGCAGCGTACCGGTGGTTTCCACCGTGACCTGAACGAAGATCGGCGTTGCGCGGCCGATTTCCGCGCGCGCGATCCTGGCGCCGTTCACCGCGGCCTTTATCTGCAACGTGTCCTGGCACGTCTCGATCAGGAAAGCATCGACGCCGCCTTCGAGCAGGCCGCGGCATTGCTCGGCCAATGCCGCTTCCAGCGTGTCGTAATCGATATTTCCGAGGGTGGGCAGCTTGGTGCCGGGGCCGATGCTGCCGAGCACGAAGCGTGTGCGGCCGTCGGCAAACTCTTCGGCAGCCTCGCGCGCCAGTTCGCCGGCGAGGCGGTTGATTTCGCGGGCGCGATCGCCGAGGGAAAACTCCGCCAGCGTGATCGGCGAACCGCCGAAACTGTTGGTCTGAACGATATCGGATCCGGCGGCGAAATAGCCGCGCGCGAGTTCGCGCACGATGTCGGGGCGCGACAGGTTCAGCACTTCGGTGCAGTTTTCCTGATTCCAGTAATCGCGCTCGAGCTCGAGCGGCATGGCCTGCACACGGCTGCCGGTGCCGCCGTCGCACAGCAGCACGCGCTCGCGCAGCGCTTCGAGAATCTTTTCGGTCATAGCGCAGCCTCGAATGAATGTGTGTGCTGGTCAGCGGAAACGGGTGCGCGGCAGCACCAGATGCGGACGGCCAGGGGCCCCGCGACGGAGGTGGAATGCTCCGCGCGCAGTCCCGCCGCCGCGAGCAGCGCGGCCATGTCGGTGTCGGAAAAACCCAGCGCGCGGTGCGCCAGGCGGTCGCGCAGATCGGCGCGGTCGTGGGTCGCGAGATCGACGACGACGAGGCGGCCGGCGGGGGCCAGCACGCGGCTGGCTTCGGCAATCACCTGCGCCGGCTCCTCGGCGTAGTGCAGCACCATTTGCAGCAGCACGAGATCGTAGGCGGCGTCGCGCAGCGGCAACGCGTACATGTCCGCCAGCCGTACGCTGAGGTGCGCGAACTCGGGCTTTGCCAATCGCACGCGCGCCAGGGCGAGCATGGTGCGGCTGGCATCGATGCCGAGGCCGCTTTGCATGCGGGGCGCGAGTAATTCCAGCAGGCGGCCGGTGCCGGTGCCGACATCGAGCACGCGGCCGAGGCCGCCGCCGCCGAGCAGGCCGAGCAGAGCCGCCTCCACGTCCGCGGCGGGCAGATCGAGTGCGCGCATTTCGTCCCAGTCGGCGCCGGCGCGGCGGAATTTTTCCGAGGCTTCGCGGGCGCGCTCGGCCAGCACGCGGGCAGCGCCGCGGCGGTCGGCGGCGAGCGTCGGGTCCTCCGGGTCGGCGCGGCGCAGCAGGTAACGCGCCAAAGCGCCCGGTTCCCCCTGCGCCAGCACATACCAGGCGTTGGCGCCCTCGCGGGTGCGCTCCAGCAGGCCGGCCTCGTTCAGCAGGCGCAGATGGCGGGACAGGCGCGGCTGGCTCTGGCCGAGAATGTCGCAGAAATCGTTGACGCAGAACGCACCGCGGGCAGCCAGTGCCAGCAGGCGCAGGCGGGTGGGGTCGGCGGCGGCGCTAAGGGCGGTGATCAGGCGGTCCATTGGCTCTTGCATAAGTATATAAAGCTATCCTTA
>JAATGE010000238.1 GCA_015654825.1 Rhodospirillales bacterium | reverse complement strand
GGGTCTGGGGCCTACTGGCCCCAGCGGGTCCAGGGCAGAGCCCTGGCCTTCTTTCGCTCTCTTGGTGATCTTGGTGTTCTTGATGTTAAATCCTTTTCCTGTCTCGCATCTCACCTATGCGGAGCCGTGTAATTTTGATTTGATATGTTTATAGAAGTAGGTACCAGCGCACCCATCCAGTATGCGAGTTCGCGTGGATGGTTTACCGGCCAAACCACCAGATCGGCGGCGCGGCCCACTGCGATCGTTCCGATTTCGTCAGCTAGCCCCAGCGCCGCGGCGGCGTGGCGGGTGACGCCGGCCAGTGCTTCCTCCGGCGTCAGGCGGAACAGGCAGCAGGCGAGGTTCATGGCGGTGAGCAGGCTGAGCAGCGGGGAACTGCCGGGGTTGGCATCGGTGGCGACGGCCATGGGGACGTTATGGGCGCGGAAGGATGCCACCGGCGGCGGCTGCGTGGCGCCGACGGTGGCGTAGGCGCCGGGCAGCAGCACCGCGACCGTTGCGGCCGCCGCCATGGCGCGCACGCCGGCGGGCGAGGTGTATTCTAGATGATCGGCTGAGAGCGCGTGGTGGGAGGCGGCCAGGGCGGCGCCGTTGCCGTCGGCGAGTTGGTCGGCGTGCAGTTTGACCGGCAGGCCGAGGGCGCGGGCGGCATTGAAAACGCGGCTGACCTGGGCGGGCGAGAACGCGATGGTTTCGGCGAACGCATCGACGGCGTCGGCGAGGCCGGCGGAGGCGGCGGCGGGCAGAATTTCGTTGACGATGTGGTCGATATAGGCGTCGGGGCGGCCGGCGAATTCGGGCGGTACGGCGTGGGCTGCCAGCAGCGTGGTGCGCACGCGAACGCCGTGGGCGGCGCCGAGGGCACGGGCGGCGCGCAGCATTTTCAGTTCGTCCGACAGGGAAAGGCCGTAGCCGGATTTGATTTCGACCGTGGTGACGCCGTCGGCGAGCAGGCGTTGCAAACGCGGGCCGGCGATTGCGATCAGCTCTGCCTCGGTGGCGGCGCGGGTGGCGGCCATGGTGGACAGAATGCCCCGGCCGGATTTGGCGGCGTCCTGGTAGCTGATGCCGCCCAGGCGCGCCTCGAACTCGGCGCTGCGGTCGCCGGCGAACACCAGGTGGGTGTGGCAGTCGATCAGGCCGGGGGTGAGCCAGCCGCGATCGATATCGTGGTGGATCGTCGCGGGGCCGATCAATGCGGCCGGCAGGTCGGTGCGGCGGCCGACCCAGACGATGCGGCCATTGCCCGTGGCCACGGCGCCGTCTTCGATGGCGCCGTAGCGGCCCAACTCCGGCACCATGGTGGCGATGCCGCCGCCCTGCCAGATCGCATCAGCCTGCATTGGGGCCCCCTTTACCGCGCCATGCGCGCCGCCTAGGCTAGCTGTCTAGACAGGTTCGCGCCAGATGCTCCACCTCCTTGCCGACTGGGCCCTGCTCGATGACGGGTTTGCACCCGACGTGCTGGTGGGCGTGGCCGACGGCGCCATCACGGATGTCACGCCACGGAGTGAGGGCGCGACCGGGGAGCGGGTGGCGGGCCTGCTGCTGCCGGGCATGGGAAATCTGCACAGCCATGCGTTTCAGCGGGTGTTTGCCGGACTCACCGAGCATGCGGACGGCGGCGGCGATTTCTGGAGCTGGCGCGAGGCGATGTATCGTGCCGCGGCGCGCATGACACCGGAGCTGTATGCGCCGGTCATGGCGTGGCTGGGCAAGGAGCTTTTGAAGGGCGGTTACACGTCGGTCGCGGAATTTCATTACTTGCATCACCGGCCGGATGGCTCGCCTTACGCGCGGCGCACCGAAATGGCGGCGTCCCTGGTGGCGGGCGCGGAGGCGGCGGGCATTGCGCTGACCCTGCTGGTGGGGGTGTATGAGGCGGGGGGTTTCGGCGGGGCGCCGCTGACCGGCGGGCAAAACCGGTTCAGCAACGATGTCGACGCGGCCCTGTTGATGGCGGCTTCGTTGCGCGTCCACTGTGGCGCCGTGGTGGGGCTGGCGCTGCATAGCCTGCGCGCGGTCTCTCCGGCTTCGTTGCGGCGAGCGGTGGATGGATTTGCGGGCCAGGGCCCGATCCATATCCATGTGGCGGAACAGCGGGCCGAGGTCGCGACGTGCGTAGAGACGCTGGGCGCGCCGCCGGTGGCCTGGCTGCTGGACCATGCGGCGGTGAATGGTGCCTGGTGCCTGGTGCATGCGACGCATGCGAATGCCAAGGAGATTGCCGATGCGGCGCGTACCGGCGCGGTGATCGGGTTGTGCCCCAGCACGGAGGCGGATCTCGGCGACGGGCTGTTCGATTTCCCCGCGTGCCAGGAGGCGTGCGGCGCGTTCGGCATCGGCAGCGACAGCAACGTGATGCTGGATGCATTCGCGGAATTGCGGCTGCTGGATTATGGGCAGCGGTTGCGGGGCGAGCGGCGCAATGTGGCGGCCGGCGATAACGGCCATAGCGGACGGGCGTTGTGGCAACAGGCGGCGCGCGGAGGGGCGGCTGCCTGCGGGCGCGCGGCGGGGCGTATTGCCACGGGGCTCGCGGCGGATTTCGTGGTGATCGAGCCGACCGCCGAAGCGTTTGGCCAAAAACCCGATTTCGCGCTCGACGCGGCGATGTTCGGTGCGGTGCGCGCGCCGGCGCGGCACGTGATGGTGGGGGGCGCCTGGCAGGTGCGCGACGGCGTGCATCGGAACGAGGCGAAGATCGATAGCGGTTATCGCGCGGCGCTGAAGGCGCTTGGCGCATGACGGAAAGCCCGTACCAGGCGATCAAGCGCTGCATCGCCGACGGGATTGCCAGCGGCAACTTCGTGCCCGGGCAGGTGCTGCCGTCCGAGCACGAATTGTGTCGCAGTTTCGGTGTGGCGCGCATGACGGTCAATCGCGCCATGCGGGAGCTGGCGACCGAGAACCTGGTGCGGCGGGTGCCGGGCGTGGGCACTTTTGTTGCCGAGCCGATCGCGCAGTCCGGCCTGGTGGAAATCCGCAACATTGCCGACGAGATCAAGGCGCGCGGGCACACGCACCGTTCCCAGGTGTTTGCGTTGGACGCGGTGGTGCCGCCCGGTTCGGTCGCGGACGCGTTCGACCTGGCGGCGGGTGCCACGCTGTATCATTCGGAGGTTCTGCATTTCGAGAACGATGTGCCGATCCAGTTCGAGGACCGCATGATCGATCCTGTGCTGGCGCCCGGTTATTTGCAGCAGGATTTTTCCGTTATTACGCCGGCGCAGTATTTGAACGGGATCGCGCCGGTGCAGGAAGTGGAGCATGTGGTGCAGGCGGTGACGCAAGATGGCGCGATCGCGAAGCATTTGTCGTTGGCGCCAGGAGAGCCCTGCCTGCTGGTCACCAGGCGTACGTGGTCCGCCGGCCGCCTGGCCGCCCTGACAAAGTTGTATTACCCGGGAAGCCGCTTCCGCCTGACAGGACGTTTCATTCCGGCTGGCGTGCAGTGGCCGCCCGCCGCGCAGCGCTAACGCAGGCGGCGGCACGCCGTCTTGGGTCTGGGGGTGGAGCCCCCGGCCTTTTATAGTGGGAGATTTCGCCAAATGTCCGATCTTCGCCGCAACAGCCGCGTAGTACGCGCCGCCCGCGGAACCGTGTTGACGGCACGCAGCTGGCAGACCGAGGCGCCGTTGCGGATGTTGATGAACAATCTGGACCCGGAAGTCGCCGAGCGTCCGGAGGAGCTCGTGGTGTATGGCGGCATGGGCCGCGCGGCGCGCAACTGGCCGTGTTTCGATGCGATTGTCGGTGCATTGACCCGGCTGGGGCCGGAGGAAACGTTGCTGGTGCAGTCGGGCAAGCCGGTGGGGGTGTTCCGCACGCATGCCGATGCGCCGCGCGTGCTGATCGCCAACAGCAACCTGGTGCCGCATTGGGCGACCTGGGAGCATTTTTCGAAACTCGACCGGCTGGGCCTGATGATGTACGGCCAGATG
>JAATGE010000109.1 GCA_015654825.1 Rhodospirillales bacterium | reverse complement strand
TTCGAATCAAACCTTCAGCTTCTTGCTGCCAGAGCTCAGATTTCCTTATGTTCGCGCTTATGGGGCTCTGCCCCTGGACCCCGCTGGGGCCAGTAGGCCCCAGACCCCATTTTATTTGTTCCGAACTCGGCATCGATACCGAGCCACCTAGCATGCGTCTGGCTGCCCCGCATCGACCGAGCAGAAGATTCCCGCCGCGCAGCGCTAACGCAAGCGGCGGCACGCCGTCGGGGGTCCAGGGGGCGGAGCCCCTGGTCGGCGAAGCCAGTCAACCTCGAGCGCAGAATGCCCGCCCCTGACAGCGGACGCCAAAACTTACTTCGGTTGGTGTTTAAAGACCGGGGTTCGGACTTTGGAGGTGTCACGCCCCACCAGCTCTTTTCTGGTATAGGTCGGTAGTTCCTGGGGGACGTTTGGCCATGAAGCAATTCCTTATGCTGTCCTGCATTCTGGCATGCGGCACCGCGGGGGCGGCGCCGAGCGGCGCGGTGCGATGCGATAAGCTGCTGGACGTGAAATCCGGCAAAACCCTCGACGACCAAGCCATCAGTTTTTCCATTGGCGTGGTGACTTCGGTGGGACCGGCGGCTTCGTTGCCGACAAATGCGCACCCGACGGTGGTGCACGGCACCTGCCTGCCCGGGCTGATCGATGCGCATGTGCACCTGACCTCCGATCCCGTGCACGCCGGCTACCAGGGGCTCGGCGTCTCCATTCCGCGCCAGGCCGTGCTGGGCGTGAAGAACGCGCGCCTCACGCTGCAGGCCGGTTTCACGACGGTGCGCAACGTCGGCGCCATGGGTTTTGCCGACGTGGCATTGCGCGACGGCGTCAATGCCGGCGATGTCGAGGGGCCGCGCATGCAGGTCAGCGGCCCGGTGCTCGGAATTACCGGCGGCCACGTCGACAACAATCTGCTGCCGTATGAGTACCACGTCACCAACATGGGCGTGGCCGACGGCCCGTGGGAGGCGGTGACGCGGGTGCGCGAAGTCATCAAATACGGCGCCGACCTGGTCAAGATCGCGGCCAGCGGCGGCGTGCTGTCGAAGGGCGACCTGCCCGGCGCGCCGCAATACACGCTGGAGGAAATGCAGGCGATCGTCACCGAAGCGCACCGCGAGGGCCGCCGCGTCGCCTCTCACGCGCACGGCACGCAATCGATCAAGGATTCCATTCTGGCCGGCGTCGATTCCGTCGAGCACGCCAGCCTGATCGACGACGAAGGCATCCAGCTCGCGAAGGATCGCGGCACCTGGCTGGTCATGGACATCTACAACGACGACTACATTCTTGCCGAGGGGCTGAAGGCCGGAAAGTTGCCGGAATCGATAGAGAAGGAAAAAGCCATCGGCCGCAAGCGGCAAGAGAGTTTTCGCTGCGCCCACGCGGCGGGCGTCAAAATGGCATTCGGCACCGATGCGGGCGTCTATCCACATGGGGATAACGCCAAGCAATTCGCCAAGATGGTGGAGTGGGGGATGACGCCGCTGGAGTCCATCCAGGCCGCGACCTTGAACGCGGCCGAACTGATGGGGTGGTCCGGCAAGGTCGGCGTGCTGGCACCGGGCGCCTACGCGGACCTGATCGCGGTGCCCGGCAACCCGCTGCAGGACGTGCGCACGCTGGAGCACGTGGCGTTCGTCATGCAGGGGGGCGCGGTGAAGAAGGACACGCTTAGCAACGGGTCGGTAACGCAGTAGGGGTAGGGGCAGGGAAGGCCAAGGGGCTCCGCCCCCTGGACGCCCGTCACGCGAGAGCGTGCTTCGCACGACGGCGTCCCGCCGAGGTCGTTGCCGCTGCGCGGCGGCCCCCCGAGCGCCGCGGCTTGCCAAGCCGCGGCCCCTTTGCTCTTAGGGCGCCAACTCAAGGAGTACCCCATGCCCGACACCAACACCGCGACGGACTACAAGGTCCGCGACATCAGCCTGGCCGGCTGGGGCCGCAAGGAAATCTCCATGGCCGAGGACGAGATGCCGGGCCTGATGGCGCTCAGGACCGAGTTTGGCCGCGACAAAGTGCTCGCCGGCGCCCGGATCGTCGGCTGCCTGCACATGACGATCCAGACCGCCGTGCTGATCGAGACGTTAACCGCCCTCGGCGCCACCGTGCGCTGGTCCTCCTGCAACATCTTCTCCACCCAGGACCACGCCGCCGCCGCCATCGCCGCCGCCGGCATCCCCGTATTCGCCTGGAAAGGCATGGACGAAGAAGAGTTCTGGTGGTGCATCGAGCAGACGGTGCGCGGCCCGGACGGCTGGACGCCGAACATGATCCTCGATGACGGCGGCGACCTGACCACGCTGATGCACGACAAATACCCCGCCCTGCTCGCCGACGTGCGCGGCCTGTCGGAGGAGACCACGACCGGCGTACACCGCCTGTGGCAAATGGCGAAGGAAGGCCGCCTGGCGGTGCCGGCGATCAACGTCAATGATAGCGTCACGAAATCGAAATTCGACAATCTCTACGGCTGCCGCGAAAGCCTGGTCGACGCGATCAAGCGCGGCACGGACGTAATGATGTCCGGCAAGGTTGCGACGGTCGCCGGCTACGGCGACGTCGGCAAGGGCTCCGCCGCCTCGCTGCGCCAGGCCGGTTGCCGCGTGCTGGTGACGGAAGTCGATCCGATCTGCGCCCTGCAGGCGGCGATGGAGGGCTACGAAGTCGTCACGATGGAGGAAGCCGCCCCGCGCGCCGATATTTTCGTCACCGCCACCGGCAACGTGGACGTGATTACGCTGGATCACATGCGCGACATGAAGCACCGCGCGATCGGCTGCAACATCGGCCATTTCGACGGCGAAATCCAGACCGGCGCGCGGCGC